>NZ_VDAY01000007.1:0-267634 GCF_019584005.1 Citrobacter sp. EC_71 | reverse complement strand
GCTCAATGTGGCAGTTACTGAAAAAGGTCCGCCATTTTATGGAAACCGCCAGCCCATTCCCCGGAGGAAAACATGGCCAGGCAAAAGTGTAGCGGTATTAGGCGCAGCTATTTAGGACGAAAACGTTGAATACTTAATGAATGATGGTTGCACTCACAAAAGGCACATCGCCCGTTAAAGAGTTCAAAGAGTGAGTCTTTAAGCCCCTCAACTTTGGATAAGCTAGCCAGACGCGGTGGGCGAGTCTGAGCTCTCCGCTGAGATTCCAACCCCAGAAATGCCCCAATATCATAGAGGTTTTCCTTTACAATATTGTCAGTGACTAAACTTGGTGGTGGGAGCACACGGCTCCTGTCAACGTATTGCATCCGTTCATGTCTCCGTAAAATTACTATCTCTAACTCATCAGCGAAGGTGGGGAAAATGAATCATACTAAAGGGTATGGCAGACACACACTATTTTTCCCTCGGGTATTCCGGGCTAGGGAAGATAAATGACATGAACCACAGCTCCTGATATCGCGGGTACTAATTTATTTAATCATATACTGACTCATCACCTCTTCCGCCCATCTGGAGCTTGCGCATCGCCCACAAACCCTGCCTTGATATACTTTATAAAAGCGCCATGCATATCTTGTATAGAATCATAAAAATTGGTGGTCATTTTGGTGGTCTTGACAAAACAGCACTTCTGATTTAGCTTACTTATTAGCCAGTTACTGGCTAAGGCGATCCCAGTCAGAGGAGCCAAATTTAAAAAGCCTGCTTAGGAAACTAAGTGGGCTTTTTGCTTTTTTGCGTCTCTGGTGTTAACTCAGAATCGCATCCAGCCTGGCAAGAACCTCATTGACAACGGCGTCAGGTATGCGTTCCGGGCCGCCATATCTATAGTTCTGGGCTGGTCGCAGCGAATAAGCGCAATAATAACCGCAACGCCACAACATTGCCTTGCTCTTCAAGGAAGACATTAATCCACTTTCATCTGTCTTTTGCGAAAGAAAACCAATGCTGGAACGGTATGAATGAGAAGCATACGAATAATATGATTCGCCATAACAAAGCTCGCATCCGCTTTTAACGCCAGCGCGGCAAATGACATCGACTCCACGCTGCCGGGAACCCAGGAGAGCATCAACACCGGGAAGGGATAATCCAGCAAGCGCGCCGAGATAAATGCCATGATTATCGTCACCCCCAGTCCAATCAGAACAAGCTGTACCGAAGACCAAAGATGACGACCAAATTCAGTCATCGAATAAGTCGTAAAATGATGCCCCAGCAAGATCCCCATCAGCACCATGCTAATCTGGTTAAAGAGATCGGGGAAAATTAGCGGTTGTGAGGATAAAGGGTGCAATGCCGCCGCGCAAACCAGCGAGGTTATCATAAAGGGTGCCGGGAAATGTAAGCGCTCCAGAAACTTCCCCGCAATATATCCTGCTAATACCATTCCGGTCAGCCAGAGCAGATTGTGCCCGGAGAAAAAAACGGCTGGAGTCGCTGCCAGAATATCTGCAGATGCCCCACGGGTGATATACCCGGCCAGAAACGTCAGGGTAATGAGACGCAGAGAATGCGAGATCACAATCTTTTGTGGCGGCGTCTTAATATGAGAGGCTAACGCCAGTACCGCCGCCATCGCTCCTGGCACTGCACCTAAAAGCGCCTCTTCTTTATTCCAGCCTAACCGCCGCACACACCAGAAGTAACTCAAGGTAAATTGTAAAGATAAGCAGAGTAATAACAAAGCAAACAAAAGGCTTATCTGCCGATGTTCGCCATATGAAAAATCTCTGAACATAATCCCTATCGAGATTCCGAGAGAAAGCTGGATAACCGTGATACTCCCCGGCATTGAGGATACAGAGAACCCAATACGTTTAAGCATAAGCACGGTAAAAAGGGCACCAAACATCATGCCCAGCGGAACGTTACAGAAAGTGAATCCCTGCCCGACGAGAAAACAGAGGATAATACCTGCCAATACTCTCATCCAGTACCTCTCCAGGCCGGTTGTTCAGATAACAATAGTTTTCGCCGGCACCGTCATGAATATATTCAGTGCACCGTATCTTTAACCCAATGCGTATTATCGATCACCCATTGCGTTAGCATCGCAAGATGTTCCTCAATTTCGCGACTGGACTCACCTTCAACAATAGCACTGACAATCTCACCATTCGTCAGTTTCATCACATCGTAATGACGTCCGACAACACCTGTAGCCCGATAATTGATCACAAAAGGTAACGGACATTTATCCGCAATAGCCTGTAAGGTTCCTTGAGAAGGCGGTACATTCAGTTGTCCAACCCGGATAACAGGTATTCTTTGCGCTAAATCCCGCGGATACGTTTCGTTCAGACAGGCCTTGAGCCATGTCATACGCGGATCGAGGCCAAACGCCGCACCTAATTCTTCATTAACGAAACATCCGCCTAACCGGCAGGCAAGCTCGCCGAAAATAATATTACCGCCCTGATCCACAAATACCTCAAGATGAAGTAAGGTGTTTTTCTCAATAGGGAAGACTTCTTTCGCAAGGTATTTTGTATAGTCAATCAACTTCTGGTGTAGTGAATTATCATCTTCCATGACCAGCCCTAAGGTTTGCCCTGATAGAAAATCAAGACAAGATACCGTGGCCCGAGAGGCGGAAATAAATATGGGTTTCCCGTGCAGATACAACGCGTTGATCTGATAAGCCTCACCTTCGATAAACTTCTCGATTAACAGATTATGGTATTCAGAGGATTTCATCTGCGCCAGATATTTAAATAACTGACCTTCATTTTTTAAAACCACCACTCCCAGAGATCCACGTCCATCATTTGGTTTTATCACGCAGGGATATCCTTGTTGCGCAATAAATGAGGCCATTGCCGTCGCATTTCCCACGCGAGCCATTGCTGGAATCGGTAACTGATATTGCTGTACACGGGATTTCATCAGAAACTTATCGCGAAACAGGATCGCCGCATTCTCACGCCTCTGCGTTAAACCTAAACGATCGCTGATCCTTGCCGCTCTGAGCACATCAATTTCAGCCAGGAAGTAAATACCGCTGGCGTTGTTCGAACGTGCATAATGATAAATATCCAGTTCTACCAGGGGATTATCGTTAAAGTTTTCATAAAACAGAAAGGTAAAATCATTCCCCATATGATGCAAAATCGCCGCTTTTTGACTGGCGCAGGTGGCTATCACTAACGGCGTTGATTGCTGGCGTTCAGGCCAGGCGTTTGGCGAGTGTTGTAAAAGAATTTTGGGTGGGCACAGTAAGATGTTCATTATTTTTCGCTCTCGATATCAAACGTAATGACAAACACATCCCGAAATCCTTTCCCGGGCAACAGCGGTACGATAGGTGCGGTATAATGCAGATAATTAACATCATTGAAAATGATCGCCTCCCCCGCCAGAATTTTGAAGGTTGTTGCGTCATTTCCGCCGTCGTGATGAGGGATTAACGTAGTATCGCCACCGGCGATATTTTCCATTTCGCTGCAATAGACGGCAATGAACTTAAAGCCATCCTGATGTATACCTTCCGTAGCAGGATAGCCCGGTTGTCGATCATGTGTTGTAATTCTTATTTGATGAATACCAACGTTATAATTATCCTTCGGTAGCAATGGCAGTAATTTGCTAAATACCAGATTCATAATTTCTTCGGCAACATCTTGTTTTATTTCTGGATACTTTCTGCTGATATCACCTGAATACGTATTAAGTTTTTCAGACTGAAAGAAAACTCCGGCCTCGCACAAACTAAAATATTTTTCACACCCTGCTTTTGCCTGAAGATAACTTCGAAAACGAAATTTTCCATCTTCAGCTTTAAGCCAGGGATCAGGTAGCAACTCATCAAAGCTTTTTTTAACATTAATAGAGGTATTACCCAAACGTATATGATGATAAGCATGCATATATGACATCCTCAGAAAAGAGACAATAATGTATGTTGGTTATTTTTCTCAATTTATGACACCGGCAAGGGCCAATATCATTACCTGCATCCAGGGCAAAATACGATGACTGCGGATATCAGGCGAGGAACGCACGTTCCCCGCCATCACATTCACTATTACTAACTTTTTTTACGCAACTCGGTCACCGGTACGCCGCCAATCCCCCAGTTATCGGTATCTACTTCGTCAATAACCACAATGGTTGTAGCAGGTTTTTTATTAAGCACATCCACCAGTAGCTGAGTCGCACCTTCCATCAGCTGCTTCTTTTGTTTATCGGTCACACCTTCTTTAGTGATCTTAATATTTACGTAGGGCATAATAACTCCTGTAAACTAAATGATTGTGGATAATGCGCCGAGGTAGCTAAGCGCAAACAGGTTAAACAGCAGAACATAACCATAATGCATCTGGAAACTGGTTCTGCCGGGAGAAACATTAAGGCTGTTGGCAGCAAAAATTGCGTTTATCGATACCGGAGATAGCAGTTGCGTAGCAATAAAAAGGCAAATCCAAATCTGATAATCCACCACGCTGCCGGAAAGATAGTCGGAAAAAATCGACCACGACACGCTAAATATAATTAGGGGATGAATACCGAGGATACCAGGCAAGGGCAGAACAAATAAAATAATGGCATAGCACTGAAAAGTTGTAAGACCGCTAACAAACGCTGTAATGCCTTGCGGGATGTTTGCAAACAACATCATACATACCGATGTCAATAGGCTACATGCCAGGAGTAATACCACTTCGCCGGAGATCCCTTGAGCAGATTCAGACTGTTGTTGTGCCCACTGCTTTTTGCGATTCGCAAAATGGCTGACGATAAAAAGAACAACCGCCGTGAAAGTGATGCTCTGCAAAGGATTCACCCCCAGCACGCTCAACGATAGAATAAAGCTTCCCCAAAACAAGCCGATAAAAGCAAGAATCGAGGTCATATTGCCGCGGTCAGAAACCGTATGACTATCTTCGGCAACCAGTTGGACACGCGATTTCTGGTTTAACAGGATACTGAATAAAAACAGGGGAATGCCGACCAGCATCGCCGGAACATGAGGGATATCCGGCATAGCTGCCCATACCGCCGCCGCACCAATAGTCGTCGGCATTAAAACCATCGTGATACATACCGTACGAGTGACAATCTTCGCCAGGTTAAACTTCGGTTGAACCACTTTTTTCAGGCTATCAAGCAGGAGCGGAATGGCCCCAAGGCTCATTGGCCAGGTTAAAAAAGCGGTCAGCAACGTAATGGACAATGTGACTCGAGACGGTTTTTTCTGCAGTAAATATGCCCCCAGCGCAGCGTTAAAATTTATCGCGTTCATCACCTGCCGGAGTAATGCAATCCCCAACAGCAAGAGCATGACGTCTGAATATCGTACAAATACAGCGAGGAGGTTAAGTTCCCCACTCTTGTTTGCTGTCAGTAGAAAAATCATCGAAGCGAGAAAAATGAGGATCCCACTTCTTGCCGATGATTTTTTCCACCAGAATGAAAAAGTTGACAGGATATACAATATTGACGCAACGAGTGCAAAAGTAGACATCACGGGATATTTACCGGCGAGCACACAGGATGCAAGGAAAACACCCAATGAGATCACAATCATTGAGGATTGCAGATTTTGCCAGAGATTACCGTGCGTCTGGATTTGCTCAGTCTGCATTAATGACAACCTCATGCTGAACATTGCGATGGTGCAATTGTTGATACATATCGGTTACACAGCGCCCGGCATCGACCAGGAACCTCGAATTGACAAGGGGTCGGGGCAATACGTAAGTGTAAAAATTAGCCCCTTCCGCTGGATTGCCTAACACCCAAATCGATTCTTGCGTTTCCCCAAGGCAGTTAATCGGATGCTGATTGATATCAATATCCAGCCCGCCTGGATGATAACCATCGTTCATAAAGGGACGCGCAATGCCGTTTTTAGTATTCTCTCATACGCCCAATTCAAATATTCCCCCAATAAGCGACGAGGCAAGTAATCATTTGCATCAATAGCTAAACCTGTTTCGCTTTTTATATAGCGATCACCCACTTTGCGATAACCCTGATTGTTAGCCCATTGATGAAAACATGGGCCCGGGCGAAAAGGGCCGGCATTTTTTAAGGTCGCATCGCCAAACAATGTTATTTGACAGGCAACAGTATTAACTAATAAATGATCGGGCTGAGACAAACTATGCGCTCCCACACCCATAGCATTTTTATCAATAATAATGATCTGCATATGTTCATTAATCGCAGACTCTGTATGCAGGGCACAAATCCTTTCCAGAATACTTAAACCACGCGGTCCCATACCCAGTATAGCCACTGTCATTTTTTCATTCTTTGCTCCAACTGTCTGAATATTTAACTTTACTGTATTGTAAATAGCTAATCCCTGCTGCAATGAATAACGAGGCTGCACCCAATAATATGGAATAGGTCATTCCATTTTTATTGCTCTGGAAAGCACTGACAATTAATGGACCGACGATCTGCCCGACCCCATAAGTCAGCGTAACGAGGCCAAGAAGGTTAATCTTTTTTGGTGCCCTTATTTTTCTTGCCAGCGGCATGACCAAAGAACTGGTCCCCATGAATGTGCCGCCAAAACCAATACAGCTAATGGTTAGTAGCAGTGGTGAGTTAATAAATATGGCCATGACTACGCAACTCGCCTGAACAATTAAGTTAACACTTAGGCAGGATAATATATTCCACTTGCGCGCAGCCCATAACCAGCCATAGCATCCAGGAATAACGGCAAGACCGACAATGGACCAGATATGGTCGGCTAAAAAGGTGTTGCCAACCCCGCGGGCCATTAACGGTAAGTATGTAGCGACAATGATATAGCCGAATCCGGCCAGACCATACAGTAAGGCTAAATTCCACCACTGGATTTCAGGTTCCGCACTTACGACTGCTTTTACCGGGGGGATCATATGCTTATCTTTCGGCAATAAAATCAGCAGGATGACGAAAAATATCGCTGAAAGTATGGAAGCGCCAATCCACAACAAGCGTGAATCTAACGCGTAAGACACGCCAGCAATGACATATTCATTACCGATAAAAATGCCTATTCCTACGCCTGAAAACAGTGAGGCGATAACAAAAGGATTATGGGTATGCTGGAGCACCAGCATTGAACCAAATATCATCATTCCCGCGCTTGCCACACCCGCAAGGAATCTGATTAACAGAATAATTTCAGGCTGAGTCACTTGTGCCATCAAAAAAATCAGCAGGGCTGTGAGTAACGCTGAAGCCAGTAACAGCATTCTTAACTTATTGACTGCGTTGAAAATACCAAAGGAGAAAAGGAGACTGCCGACGAGGTAACCTGCATAGTTTGCGCTGGCAATTAAGGATAATTGCGAAAAGGTAAAAAGCCCTTCATGAAGCATAACGGGAAGCATAGGGGTATATAAAAAACGCCCAATTCCCATTCCTAAGGTCAAGACGATCATACCAAATACAGCAGTACTCAACTGACGATGGCCAACAGCACTGTGATCGAGATCCATTTTTTGGCCTCAAAAGACGAATTAAGTTTGATTGTTATATTACACAGGGAAATGATAATAAAAAGTTAATAAAAATGACGAAAAAATTCACTTTAGGTAATGCCTTCTATGAACAGTACCTCGCTTAATTTGTTTAAAACGGTTGCGGAAACGGGTTCCATATCCGCTGCTGCACGTAGTCTGCACTGCGTTTCATCGAATGTCACAACCCGTCTCAAACAGCTGGAAGCCAGCCTTGACGTATCTCTGTTTGTCCGTGAGAAAAATCGTCTCTACATCACCCCTGAAGGCGAGCTTCTTCTTCGCTATGCCAACAAAATTCTGGCCCTGTTACACGAAGCGGAATTGTCCATGCATGGAACAAAAGTGGCGGGGCCGTTACGCATCGGCGCAATGGAAACGACCGCAGCGGTACGTCTGCCTTCGATACTGGCGAATTTCCACCGCGAAATGCCTTCCGTTGAGCTAAACCTGAAAACCTCCCCCACGGAGGTACTGGTGCAGCACATCCTGAACAATGAACTGGAAATCGCTTTCGTTGCCGATCATCAGGGACTGCACACGGAAAATTCGCCTCTGCAATTGCACATTTTATGTCAGGAAACGCTGGTACTGGTGACGGCGGCAGAACACCGGGATGTCATTACCGGCGCGGATCTCAAGGTGTCAAGACCGCTGGTCTTTGTTAAGGGGTGTAACTATCGCTCCCGTCTGGGACAATGGCTGCGGCTGCAGGGAGTCGATTATGCCGATCCCCTGGAGTTCGGCTCTTTTCAGGCGATCCTTGGCTGCGTGAGTGCCGGAATGGGGATTGCCCTGTTGCCAGAGAGCGTAGTCAGACAGTATGAACATAATTTCCCTATCCGTAGCCATGCGATTACGCCACAGATAGGTAACGTGAATACTATGATGATATGGCTTAAAAACCGAGAAGTCAGCCGGGTGCTTAATCGCTTTGTCTCATTTATTACCGGGGCTTAATTTTTCGCTACAGACAACGGCGCAATGCAGGCCGCAGAGTCAGTGAAAGACTGGCGCACTCAAAAGAGCGCCAGTGGCAACGTAATTGATATTGAAAAGCCCGCTTTATATCTGATAGTCAATCATCATTTCATCCGGCTCCATTGCCTGGCGCTTAATTTCATCGACGGATAATCCTGCGTTGCATAGCTCGATGAATCGCCAGACATAGTTGCGCTGTAGTTGTCCTCGTTTCAACCCCAGCCAGACGGTGTTTGCATCAAATAAATGCCGGGTATCCAGACGGGTCAAACTGCCCTCCTCCTGCTCGCCACTGGATTGCTCTGCCACCAGCCCAATACCCAGTCCCAACGCCACATAAGTTTTAATCACATCCGAATCCTGGGCGCTGAGTATGATATCCGGCACTAACCCTTTTCGGGCAAACGCTTCATCAATACGCGAACGTCCCGTAATTCCCTGGCGATAAGTAATTAACGGCCAATGGGCGATGGATTCCAGCGTTAAAGGCGATGTCTTGACGATTGGATGGTCGTGCGGAACGAGCAGACTGTGGTGCCAACGAAACCAGGGAAAAGCCACCAGCAGTGGATCGCTACTCAGACGTTCACTGGCAATCCCAATATCTGCTCCGCCATTTTGCAACAACGCTTCGATCTCCTGTGGCGTGCCCTGAATCAGTTCCAGACGCACTTCCGGGAAAAGCTCACGAAAAGCTTTAATCACTGCGGGCAGGCTATAGCGCGCCTGGGTATGCGTGGTGGCTATCGTCAGAACACCTGAGGTGTCATTGGTAAACAGATCCGCCAGACGGCGGACGTTGCTGGCCTCATTCAGAATACGTTCGGCAATGCCCAGTAAGGCTTTACCCGGTTCGGTCATGCCCAGCAGGCGTTTCCCGCGACGAATAAATATTTCGATGCCAAGTTCATCTTCAAGTTCACGAATATGTCGGCTGACGCCCGACTGCGAGGTATACAATATATTCGCGACTTCCGTCAGGTTGTAATCCTGACGGGCCGCCTCGCGGATTATTTTAAGTTGCTGGAAATTCACTTTTCACTCCGGGCACATCAGACATTACGCTATTGTTAAAGTCTGATGCCCGGCATAACAAATAATAAAAACCTGCATCTTATTCCTCTTGGGAATAAGGTTTAGCTCACCAGCTGCAACTCACGGTTTTCCAGCATTGGTCGGCTAACCAGCGACAACAGGATCTCCTTGACTGCCTGCGCTTGTGGCGACAAGCTCCCCATGGCCGACACATTCAACGAGAGCGGCAGATTCATTGATGGGGCAGTAATCCGCGCCATCCAGCCATTTGCTGCATTGCACAGTGCGCGGGCTGCCGATTCGGGTAACACAGTGACGCCCATACCGCTGGCAATGGCAGCCGTTAAGGTCGAGATAGACTCGATTTCGCCAATGACTTTGGCCGTTAAGCGACGTAGCGAAAAAGCCTCATCCACCCGCAAACGCACCGCACTGTAATCCCGCGGCAGAAACAGATTCATCTGCGCCACTGCGGCCAAATCGACGCTTTGGCCTGGACAATCACGCGTCCCCACCAGGAAAAGATCTTCTTTCAGCAACGGCTGACAGCTTATGCCCGCCACGGGCGAGCGCTCATAGAGCACTGCCATGTCTAATTGTCCGCTGAGAAGCTTGTCATTTAGCACTGCCCCACTGTTTTCATGCAAATAGACCAGTACATCAGGCAGTTCGGCACGTACTGTTTGTAACAGTGGCATAGTGATGGATGATGCCGCCGTCCCCGGTGCCAGGCCAATAGAAACCTGACCACTCAGAGTCTGGCCAACATTATTGACCGCAAGTTGCGCCTGTTCACACTGACGTAAAATCGTTCGGGCGTGGGTATACAGCACTTTCCCCGCTTCCGTGGGCGTGACGCCGCGCTTGGTACGAATCAGCAATTGCTGATCCAGTTCGCCTTCCAGCGTGGCGACCTGCTGGCTCAGCGCAGGTTGCGCGATGTGCAACACTTCCGCTGCCTGGGTCAGGCTACCAATATCGACGATTTTTACGAAATATTTCAGTCGTCTGAAGTTCATTTTGCCTCCTGTCGGAATACCAGAACCCGTGCTGGCAGTCATGTGGTTCAGGATTGCAAGATACTTGCCAGTTTCGCCTGAAGCGGAGTCTTACGCCTGACGCCGCGCCAGGTAAGGAGCAAAGTGAAGAACGATATTTTTTGTACACCTATACAGATGATTGTGACTGCCCTGGAAAAGGTAGATACGCACCAGAATGGGGCAAAAGTATCAAAAGGCGGAAAGTTCGCCGCTTTGCTGATTTTGTCAGCAAACAAACGCACAATTGCATTTACCCCTTTGACAACCCTCATCCCCCTCGTTAATATGCGCCTCGTTCACATGATTCCTCTGTAGTTCAGTCGGTAGAACGGCGGACTGTTAATCCGTATGTCACTGGTTCGAGTCCAGTCAGAGGAGCCAATTTCCTGCTTTCATGCGTCCTTGCGAATCATTATATGATGTTGGTTCAACAGGTTAGCGTGAAAACTCTTCCCGATGCATTTTGATTTTATCCTCCGCATCGGGAGAATTTGGTGGTCAGATTTGGGGTCAGTTTGGTTCGATTATGGAGTGACCCCCATATGTCTCTCAACGACACGAAAATCCGCAGTCTCAAGCCTTCTGAAAAATCCTTCAAAGTCTCCGATTCACACGGTCTATACCTCTTGGTCAATCCAGGCGGCTCACGTCTCTGGTATCTTAAGTATCGAATTAACGGTAAAGAATCCCGCCTTGGCTTAGGCGCTTATCCCGATGTATCCCTTTCCGACGCCCGGCAACAACGAGACGGTATCCGCAAGTTGCTGGCGCAGAACATTAACCCCGCTCAGCAACGTATAGCCGAAAGAGCCGCCCGCTCACCGGAAAAGGTCTTTAAGACAGTGGCGCTGGCGTGGCATAAAAGCAATAAAAAATGGTCGCAGAATACCGCTGACCGTCTGCTTGCCAGCATGCACAATCATATTTTTCCGGTTATCGGACATCTGTCCGTCACGGAACTTAAACCCCGTCATTTCATTGACCTGCTGAAAAGCATTGAGAAAAAAGGTCTGCTGGAAGTCGCGTCCCGCACGCGGCAGCACCTCTGTAACATCATGCGTCATGCGGTTCATCAGGGATTCATTGACAGCAACCCGGCGGCAAACCTTGACGGCGTGACAGCGCCCCCCGTTAAGCGCCACTACCCCGCCCTGCCGCTGGAACGCCTGCCGGAATTGCTGGGGCGCATTGATGGTTATCAGCAGGGACGAGGGGTAACCCGTCAAGCGGTCCTTCTGACCCTTCACCTGTTTATCCGTTCCAGTGAACTGCGTTTCGCCCGATGGAGCGAGTTTGATTTCAGGAACTGTATCTGGACCATCCCCGCTAATGCAGTGGCAGAATCGTTCTTCAGTTCACTGAAAAAAAAGCGCATCAGAAAACGGATATACAAAACCCAGGTCTGGCCCGGGCAGATATCTTCGATTACATTGAAGTGTTCTACAACTGGAGCCGACATCACAGTCATCTTGGTGGCCTCAGTCCGGAGGCCTTCGAAAAGGCCCCCATCGTGAGGACACAAACTGTCTGCGGGAACGTGGTCACTCCAGTTCTCTAAGTACACGCTATTAAGATAGATAACAACAATCAGGAACTATTTAACTTGACTCTGACCGTTTGGTTAATCGTCTGAAACAGACGAAATGCCTATCGCGCTTGCACCTGCGTCTCCCGTTAGATATATGCGTAATGCATATAAAAGGTCGGGAGTATTGAGAAAGATTTTAGGCTTTTCAATTTGCAGATTGATTCGAGACTGCAACCTGATATTGTTGTCGCTCACTAATCTGGAAACGCGATCGATCAGGTCCACAAATTTTTTGGTCCGTTCATTATCTGGCGCGAAAATCATTTTTAGACCTTCATCCTCGGAACCTCTGCTTCTCAGCAATGCCAGCAGAAGCTCCAGATGCTTACCAAGAGTCGCGATTTGGTATCTCGTTCCTTCACTATCCAGCTTTTGAATATCGAACTTGAGGCAACGATATAAGCTTACGGATAAAGCCTCAAGCTTCTCTTTAGTCAATCTGTTGATCACTGTTCTGGAACGCCAAAGCACTATCGACAAAACTTCCAGGGTAATGGATCTGGTCCGGCCCTCATTATCAATGGGATCAATGACATTCTCCAACAGCACTTGTTGGTAAGACAGGTCGGCATTACCAATGGCGAAAGCAATATTCTTGTGGTATTTCCGCAACAGCTTTCTATCCTTCACTGCATCAAGAAGCCGGGAGCTAACAATTTCAGGGGCGTCCTTATGCAGACAGCACAGAAAGAAGAAAAGCTCCTCTTTAAGCGTGTCCGGCATATTTTCAGACTCAATTATTGATATGATCTTTTGCGTTCCGTCGAGTATCGCGTTTCTAAAATGGTCGGGCACATCTGGCTCGGAAAGCGAGTGACCGTGATTCCAGATGGTTAATGCGGGGAAACGGAGGCTGAAGATCCCTTTTTCAGCATACTCAATGGTTCTGGACAACTTCCGATTGAGGGTATCCTGTGCCTTCTCCTGAAGCTGTAAGGGGACGCGCTCCAAAAAGGATATCGTTGCCCCGTATGGCCCTTTTTCATTCGTAAATACATCCAGATAAACCGGGCAGCCTTTATGCAGGGAGTTTTCATCAACAGCCTCAATAAAGTGAGAACTGTGGCAAAACACACTCTGTCCCTCAACATTGACGCGACAATAGTATTTCCCGTTAGTGTCAGTACTTCCCCATTCCAGATAGCCGACTTTTCTTTTATTCAGGATGGATTGAAATTCCTGTTCATAATCAAAGGAGATCAGCTCATTCAAACCTGCAATTTTGGAGCAACACCAGTCCAGGAGGTCAGAGACGCTCTTACCATCGTCTTTCGGGAAGGACTGAAAATCGGACCAGCTTTTTCTGGCCGGGAAATCCGGAATCGGTAAGTTCGCCAGATCGGCAATCCCCCTTTCTGATGCTGAGCGCCACTCAACTCGGACAGATTTAAAACCTGCTTCCGCTGAATCCAGCGGAAGGAATTTCAGTTCGTACGGGTTATCCGCGCCATAGGTATAGGACATCTTCAGCTTGCACGTTGTGTCCTTCTTTAATGGAAAAGCTGGCGACATCAGGTATGCAACAAACCGCATCTCTTTATTGCCTTCTCCCTGTTGCAGGGGAAAACGATAATGCGTTTGTCCCGCGGGAAGCGTGAACAATTCTTCCACGGGTATATCCACCGTTCTGCCACGTTGCGGCGTTACTGTCGCGTCTTTTACAAGATAAAAATCAACCTTATACCCTTTGTCACTCTGTACCTCTATCGATAGAGCTGGCAGATGATCACGCCAGAGGGTCATGTCATCCACTTCCTCATGCCATCTGTTTAAGGTCTGGCAGCCTTTAATTGGCGACCATGCGGACCCCAACCACTTATAATCCATTCGCCCATCGGGTTTCCTGAGGGTAACGTCAAGAGGCAGGATAAAGACATTCGCGCCCCGACAATTCAGGTTTGTAGAGTTCAGGCAGTTACTGATGGCGGTGTTTGACAATATGCTGAGATCTAGATCCTGAGTCAGAACCTCCCGAACAGAACCCGGAACGTGATACCAGCGTTCATCGTTGACAAAAGACACGTCTCCGGCATCGCTGGCTAAACCCTCGAACCCAAACAAATGAAGAAGGTCTTCAGATGTCTGGCAGCCATTCCCGTCAAGATTGCGGACCATGGCATTATGAATGCCGCTGTCGGGCAGATTAACCGTAGGATGTCTTTCCCAGCTAATACCTTTTGTCTCAGGCAATAGTCCCTCAAGCTCCGGTTGGTAAATTGCCTGAACCGGGGTTACTGAAATGCCACCATCAAAGGAATCAATCACCAGCACAACATCATTACCCTGGACGCTGTCCTGTACAAATTTCTTCGACGATTGCCATGCAAAGATAGCAGCGATACTTTTGGGAAGCGGAGTTGACTCATCAAAATAAAAATTGGCGCTTTTTCGTATCCCCTCCAGATCGAAATCATTCCCCCAATCAGGGATAAGATAGGTCAACTTATCTGCCTTGATATAGTCACTCAACTTTTTAATAAAAAACATCGATGCCCGGCTTTTAGTAGCCTCGGGCAGTGTTGAGTCAGGTGAAAAGAGGCTCCTCATGCTGACCGTCTGAATACCGGAATGCAGGGCGATGGATTTAGCGTAACCGCAGTCTATCTCCACTTCGCCATCAGAATGCAGGGGCCAGTACTGCTGAACCAACCTGAATGGCAGATGCGCCTGAGAGCCTGTACCGTGCGTGAACGCAGGACGAACTGAACACAGATCCGCAACGGTGCTCTCCATCCGTATCGGGTCACGTTCAGTATTCGTCGGCGCAGCGTATTCAGGCGGGGCATCCGTGACGAATGACAGTATCGCCTTCGGTATCTCGTTGAGCGCTGCAGGCTCGATTTTTAATTTTTTGTTTACACCCTGAGCTGACGCAATAACCAGATACCCCGAAACGATATGTAATAAATACTTATCCTCACCGACGTGTATCTCCCATTTATCCCCCGTCAAATTGAACGCTACAGGGATGATCCCCGCCAGACGGTCGATTTCATCAGCACATTCCCCCTTTGGGTTACTGCCAATGACAAAAGACACTTCATCTCCAGCAGTTAATGAGTTTATGTCTAATTTTTGAGATAGATTTTTTTGGTGGAAAAATAAATCCACACCCTCTTCAGACGTGATAAATCCGAATAAACTCTCTGGCTTAATGAACTTAACCTTCCCCTTTTTCTTTGCGCCACACCCGGGGAATAAATATCCCCGAACGGGGAATTCAGGCACGATAGAAAAGTTGTCGTAATCAAAGCCGATCGGTTGCTGAACTGTCCGAAAGCCACCACTCGCGTAAAGCTGGGAAAGTGTATTCCAGTAGATAACGGTGAGTAGGTCTTTATTAAGCCGTTTGCTGTCCTCGGTTATCTGAACGTCGCTGGCCTGGAGCCAGAGCCAGCCATCCCATATTTTTCGATAGCGCTTGTCCTGCAGAAGCGTATTGTTGGGCGGAAGATTTCCCCACGCACCGATTTCAGCGGCATCGTCAGTTCTTAGCCATCGCTGAAGGGAAACAAGCATGTCCTCACAGGTCTCTTCTTTTGCGGCAGATAATGCACCCTGTCTTTCTGTCAGAATGTGTTCCAGCCGGAAGAGAAAAGCTCTCAACAGTCTGTTTTCCGACGTATCAACACTGCGCCTCCGTCTGACGGCCTTCATATAAGGCTTACCGGAAAGCTTTTCTCGGAGTGTCCTGCCCGGCTGACGGCTTAGCCATTGAACACTGTTGCTGTCAACCTCTCTCGCCGCATATATCGGCAGCATGGCATGTTCGCGTATCACCTTATCCCGGGTATGCTCCATTATTGCCAGGACAGCGTCCTTCACATGTGACACCACGCGATAGATACGGTCTTTTGTCTCCTCCTCTGATGACGTATCCCGCACCGATTTCGCCACAACATCCAAGAAATCGTCGATACCGGTATGCAGGACAAGTCCGGAAACTGGGTCGAAGTTCGACACTTCCGTCAGCCAGTTGCGAACCACAAGAATTAACTGAGCATGAGCCTTTAACTCATCGGTATTATTTAGACCCCTGTAAACAGATTCAACAGAGTCAATTTTGAATGAACCCTCCATGACTTATGATTCCCTGGTCACATTACACAAATACTTGATAGCCTTTGCTTCTTTTGCATCACATTTCAGGACTGTCATTATTTCGTTTGTTGTCAGTTGCCAGAGTTCCTTTGTACTATTACTTGCATACTGGCTGATCTCAGCAGGAATAGCGCTTGCGCCTGCAGCAGAGCAATGATGAAGTCCGGCGTGATCAGATGACAGCATACTGGCACTGGCACTGGCACTGGCGTTGTTACCAGTTTGACCATTCAATGACTCATCGTCTTTTAAGTAATTAGCACTGCTCCAGATGAACTGACCGTAACCAAATTCGCACGCCAGATCGAAATCTTCGATTATCGTATAGTTGTCATTCACCAGTTGAGTTCGAATTCGGTCAATACAGTCCGTTCTGGATTTACCTCGGGTTTCGATGCCGCGCAGCTTAGGCATAACCTTTTGAACAAGCTGATCTTCAAAAGCGACTTTCATGGCTTTGACCAAGCCTGCATCATCATTTTTTCTCTGGGCGTCGAGCACATCAGGATAATTTGCCATGTAGTATTCGATCGATTGCCACACCCTGTGCCCAAGCGCTCTTCCGACTTTAGAAAGAGCATCGTTCATGTCTTCAATAAAACCCTTAAAGGGCAAAATCTGATCATCGCTGAATTTACTTTCTCTGCACCACCAACTCTCCCACAGTTTGCGGGACAATAATGGCGCCTGATCGCCCAACGGAATCAACTGACGGCGTCTTTCCAGCGTAGTCGGTCGGGGAAAGTTGATGACAATTCCCCGGTCGAGGACCTTGTCTGAGAGGGATTTCGTTGTCTCATCCTGATTCATTGTGCCAGCCCAGAGCACATTACGACCGATTGGCAATTGATAGGGCTGAATTCCGGCCCCGAGCTTAACATCAAGGAAGGGGAGTTCTTTTTTCATTCCTCTGCGCAGCTCAAGCTTGCTCAGGAATTCCGCAAAATAGAGTTCGACATGGGCAAGATTCATTTCATCCATCAATATCAGATTCATGGCATCTTTAAGACCAAGAGGATAGCCTTCAGCCTGCGCCTTCTGACTTTGTGCCAGTAAACGCAGAACCGGTTGGGCATCGAACTTGTTATCGATAGAGTTGAAGAAACCCAGCATGGATTCCTGACTGTCCCAGTTGGGTTGCACGGCCAGACTCAAAAAGTTTATGCCGCCAAAATGTGAATACAGCCTTGGCAGTTCAGACTTTCCGGTTCCACTCACGCCTGCCAGAACAGTCACAGGAGACCACTCTGACGTTTTTAGTGCTGTGTGGAATGCGTGTAAAATTCGCCGCGGGAATCTCAGCCCATAATCGATGCAGGATTGACGGATGCCGTCCAGCCATTGAAGCTCTTCAACGTTTTCAGCCGCACGAGGCAGTTCTTTTTGAACGTATGGCGTTTCAATGTCCCGAATCCTTGCCTCACGGTCCTGTTCCCGTTCGTAAGAGGATCGCAAGCGTTTAAGCTCCTCCATCAATCGGTTGTTGTCGGCATCCACTGATTCAAACCGCCTCAGCAGCGATTTGTTTTTATCGGTCAGTTCCGCTACCTGCATTTCCAGATCTGACTGTGCGCGTGCTGCACTTCTGAGCCCCTCATTTTCTTCAGAGAATCGCTCACAGGCCAGCTTCAGTTCGTTCTGTTCAGACGTCAAACGATCAAAGGCGTCCCGCATCTCCTGTGTTGGGCGCGTGGCAAGATCCTCGCGCAGGGTGTTGATTTCCTCTTCATAAGTTTTCAGCTTAAGTAAAACGGCGGCAGGATCTTCATCACCGAGCTTATGCTTCAGTACTTCGAAGTTTGAAATGAGGGCGCTGCTTGTTTTGAGGGATTCCCTCAAACGGGCAATTTCATCGTTAAGCACAGACTTCTCACTCTCGAAAGAGTGTTTCCGCTGAGCAACCCTGGCATCCACCTCAAGGTTCAGATCGGATTCTCTTTCCTCAAGTCGGTCTTTATTTGAGCGAAGGCGCTGTTTCTGGTACTCAAGTTCATCCCTGAGTTCATCAAGCTCCGCCTGGTTCTTAAGGAATGCCTTTCTTTTTTGTTCGAGTTCATCCTTATCCTGTTGAATAGCCGCTTCATGCGCGCTTAGCCGGTCAGCTATCTCTTTCCCCAAGTTTGCTATTCTGGAGACTCTCTCCACTGTAAGCTCTTCTTCAAGGGCCGTCAGGGCGCTGGCGCGTTTTGACTCCAGATCCTTTTCCTGTACTTTTCTGAGACTGAAGAGTTCATCATCAAGCCTAGCCCTTTCATCGGCATACCCCCTGTCCCGTTGGATTTCCGCCTTTTGAACAGCGACCTCTCTTTGCCGCAATTTTTCCTTTTCAGCTTCGAGAGTTTCCCGCTCACTTACACACTGAGCTTCCCGCTGCGCCAGTTGTTTTTTGAATGCTGCGAACTTTTCCTCAAAGAATTGCAGAGAGCCGTTTTTTGCTTGAAGCTCCATCTCCTGAAGATGAACATATTTGTCATTCAGCTCTGCTTCTTTTTGGGCCATCGCGTCTTTAGCCGCCTGTAGCGCCTGTTCCTTTTGGGCTAAAACCGTTTCTTTTTGCGTCAGAGAGTCTTCCCGTTCCATCAGTTCCTGCAGTTTATTCAGGAACTCACTCTCCGTTACGTTGATTGTGTTACCCGTCAGATCTGCCATCTCATTATCCGCAGTAAACTGAACGCTATTATTTTTTTTAGAGTCCACTAAAATTCTTCCATAATTATTTTGATGAGTTTGAATACGTTCATTTTTAATGACGCCAGGTATTCCCTTGAATAGTCAAAATTCTGTTGATTACCGTGCCCACGCAGTTTGATTAAACTGGCGATAAGCTCGAAACAATCCGGAAAAGACCTTTTGAGTGCGACCCTTTCGCTTTCTGATGCCAATAAACAAAGCGCAAGAAGTTGAGCACCAAGAGTTGTGCTTGAACCTTGCACAGCACGAGAGAGTCGACTGCAGTTTACCGTACTGATTTGCACTGGTATGGCATCAGGTGCGGGATAAAAACCGGATTGAACGATTTTTTCAATCGCCTCATCCCTCAGGTTTGTTCGGTTTTTGAAGGGGGTTATCCGGTCCTTAGCGGCTTCAAATAACGACAGTTGCATAATGGACGCCAGTAAATTTATGTAGCGCTGTTGCTGTTCATTATCCAGAGTCGTCATCTGGTTTAAGATCGTCACTTTGACCAGTTCTTCCCGCAACGACGGAGAAACCGCGTGGACGAAACCCAGCCCCAATGACCTGTCCAGTTCGATCCTGGCCTTCAGTCTGACCTGATCAATATCGTTTTTCTGCCGTGATTTGGTTGTATCAGCATCCCGCGTGATATCCGGTATCAGTAATTGAATAAGCCGAACGGTTCTCCTGCAATAGCCCTGAAGAGTTTCCTTTGAGAGCTGCACACCCATTGCGTTTCCATGGGAAACAGGATCCCTGACGTCTTTCAGCGCGTGAATAAAAGAGAGACATCCTGCATCTTCAATGGCCAGACGATTAAGTGGATGGCTGGGATCATTGATCGCCCCGGCGATTGCCATAGCCAGTAGCGGCTGCATCTCGGAAGCACCATGGTCAACGTCTCTGATTTTGCCGGGTTTAACCTGAAGCAGGCCCTTCACACTCTCTGAAACATCAAACCCAATCCGGGTGGCAAACGAGCGCAGTATCTTGTCATTTTCCCTGTAGGACTGTGACGAGAATAATCGCTCCCAGTGCGTCACTGGGTTATCCGAAACAACAAACCGCAACGCCCATTCTATGGCTTCATACAGGGCGACGACCGCCAGGCCGGTCAGACGGGTGAATTCCTGCTCATCATTGGATGAATCAATCCTGATTTTTTCAGCGTCTGACAGATACGCTTGTGCGCGCCGAAGTGGGCGCGCTATCCGCGGATATTGCTTCAACTCATCCGCCGCTAAAGAGTCTTTTTCAGCCTCTTCATTGCGTTGGTCGGGGTTCAGCGTGTCGACAACCCCTTTATTCTTCAGGTCGATGACCCACTGCCAGTTCTGAGACATCAGGTAACTGGCAAAGCTCTCAGAGAATCCGAAGCCGCATCCATCCGTCACCAGAATGTCAGAATTGCCTGTCTGGATAAGGGCGTGGCAATGCAGGTAAACCAGTTCCGGATTCGCCTGTAAGGATATGGCTTCAGCCACAGGGATCGGAGGCGGGTACTGCTCGACGCCCTGGTTCAACAGCGCCTGCCGCTTATATTTCCTCTTAAATTCCCTGATAGCTCTGATGATGTCGTTGGCGTCAGGAACGGTTTTCCAGAAAGCGTCGTTTGCTGGACGTATCTGAATCGCCCGAATGTATTTATCATCAGTGGGGGTGATGAAAAAATTCACATAGTGTTCAAACTCCCCCTTTTTCTGAAGATTCTCTTTTGAGTAAAGGGTCTCTATTTTTTTGTAGCTCAGTTGTTTCGTACTGACATAAGGTAGAAGCTTTCCGTACAGCAGATCCACAAACACCGTGGCCACGGTGTATTCCAGATCTCCGTCGGATTTATTCTGCCACTCGTTCAAAAGCGCCTGTCCTTGCTCAGACAACTCATAGCGATCATTCAAAAGACCGAGCTGGTTGAGGCGACTCTGAATAAAAGCCACCAGCTCCTTCTCCAGACACGTGAGCTGCGCAATCATTTCTGTGTCGCCGGATTCAATCTCTGTGATCTTCAGAACAGTTTCTTCAAATACATTGAGACCGCTCTTTTTCTTTTGCGGAAGTGAGATGTTGAAGGCATGACATGGCCACAGAACACTTTGTCTGGCGGCGATGTTCAATCCATCCAGTGCGGTGCGGAAACTGATGACTTTAGGACGATGATCTTTGGGTTTTGCACTCACAGGATCACCCCCTTTTCATGGCACAAATCATAGAAGTTTTTCAGGGCCGGAACGGCATCCTCTGCTATCTGGGTGTTCGCAAACACGCCGTCTCCCACTATGGCAAGGACCTTCTTCTGGCGACTCATACTCACACAGAGGCGGTTTTCCGACATGAGATGCCCGAAGAGTTTTTGCTGTTTCTTTTTGTCATCCTCCTCGTTGCGTATATGAGGCGGTAAGGCGTTCATATCCTGAGACCTCACCATGGAAAGAAACACAATATCGAATTCCATCCCCTGAAAGGCATCAACGGTGCCGATGCGGAGCCGCTCTTCACCATTGTCGAGAAAGCGGTATTCCTGACATATCTGCCATGCACCATCCTGTGCCCGTTCCGTGATACCGTATTTTTGCAGGGCTTTATAAACAGCAAATACCTGGGCTTTATAAAAACTGATGACACCAAAGCTAAGGCCGGGTTGCCTGTCATCATGGGTTAACGTCTTCATATAATCTGCAGTGGACTCATCTGACTTAATCCAGTCACTTAGTCTCTTGGCGATAATTTTAGCTTCAGCCTCTCTTTCACGACTGCCACTCTCAAGACGCTGCTCTTTTCCAGCCTCATTGGGCACATGGATCCAGACGGCGGCGCTATCTTCGATGCCGTTTAACTTCTGGGTAAAATATTTAGCGCCTAAAGGAGAACGATAACCTTCATTGTATCGATCATAAAAGTTGCGGCTTGCAAACTCCCCCAACAACGGGTGTGTCCGGTACTGCGCATCCAGTGTTACCGTTCGCTTGATGCCGTCCTTCTCCTCCAGTTTTTTCAGGCGGTTGAACAGATACTCAAACATGCTTTTCTTCACAAAATCGACATCAGCCGGCGGATCTGATCGATCGTCACCTTCGAGAGCTCTGGCGACCTCCTGGTCAATCAGGTGAGGCAACTGCCTGTGGTCCCCGACAAGAATTATCCTTTTTACCGCCTGGGACATCGGGATAAGCAGATCTCGCGGACTGGTTCTCGCGGCCTCATCAATGATCACCGTATCGTACTTAACCATTTCCGTTCGCTGATCATATTGGACGTTTTTATTCTTTGACCGGATGATGTCTTTTCCGACAGCCTGTTGCGTGGTGGCCGCATACACAAAGTTGTAGTCCTCTATGGCCTCACGTACGCCATCAGGATTGTTTTCAAGCTCATGTAAAAACTCAGCCAGTATTGCATCACGTTTACGGGTTGAACTGAGTTCTTTCTCCAGATGCTGAGATACCGTTGTCACCAGTCTCAACACATCCTCTCTTGGTTTTTCTGTCCTGAAATCAGGCGAGGGCAGATATTGATAGAGCAGTGATGCTTTCAGTTCTCTGAGTTCTGGAAGGAAATTCAGCGGCTTACCGCTGCGCCAGCGAGCCGCTTTTTCAAGAACACGTAAATCCGGATTAGCCGGTCCGCCTTCTATCTTGTCCAGTAAATCAACCGCTCTTACCGCACCGTCGTCAACAAAGGCGGCTTCACTGACACGCAGAGCCCTCACGAGCCGCAAGGTGGAAGGATCGTCTGACGTGGGCTCCGTATGCAGGGAATTGATGATTTCTTCAGCCTCACGGGTGATATCTTCAGAAATCACGTCTCTGGGCAAATCCAGAATACGCTTTATTAAACTGGCGGTGTTGTTCTTTGAGGGGCACAGTGAATAGGTGACAAACTGCTCTGTCAGTCTGACCTGATGCTCCGTCTGAACCATTTGAGGGTTTTTGGTTCGAATCTTTCCGGCGACAGTGGCGCACCATTTGTTCAGTTTTTCAGTAACGGCATCTGTCGTAAATTCTGAGCCACCAGACCGGGTGCCGAACTTCACTGCCGGAAGCGCATTCACACTCAGCCTTGCCACAATATTCTCAACGGCATCATGCTGAAAACCGGAGACAAGTATCTGACCTCTTATCGAGCGGGTTTTGTCATATTCCTCATTGAGCCGTTCAAGAATGGCTGTCACAACCGTTGTTTTCCCTGTTCCCGGAGGCCCCTGAACAAGCGCAATATCTGGGGTGTTCAGTGCGACATCGATGGCCTCTGTCTGTTTAGGCGTTGGCTCATGCCTGAAAATTTTCTCTTTCACAAAAGACGTCAAAGGTTTCAGTTTGGTGACACGCTGTATGTCCGGGAGTATACCGCCTTCTTCAATAAGCAGGCCGAGAAGCGGATTTGCGCAGCGTCCTTCCAGAATGGCTGAACGTGCCCGCATTCGTCTTTCAATCTGAATCTTGTCGCCATTGATGGACAGGATCAAAAACATCTGACCGGACGGAATTGACGGCAGATCCAGTTCAATACTGGTCTTTGAAATAGTCAGGATCGGGGCATAAACAGAAACGGATATTTCAGCATCGTTTTTTTTTCGATCCCGTTTGGCGGCAAATTCTTCTTCCAGAGCCTTGCTGTAAGCTTCCCAGGTAAGATCCGGAGTTCTGAGGTATAAAGGTTCCTCGGAGGTGATCTCTATCTCATCGCCTTCGGTAAGTTGTTCCGGAACAGACGACACAAAGAACTTAACTCCTTTTGTTGTCTGTTCAGTGCCATGATAATCCACCCTGCCAACAGCTTTTGCCCTGGCCAGCAGCATTTCACCTTCAATTGCGCCGTATTCGTCCCACTGTTTCAGGTAACTCCCGGTTTCCCTGGAAAGCTGACTCATCGCGCCGGCGGCTAAAGCACGGATGCGTCCCGTCTTCGTGTAATCAGTAAACCGGACCTTCCCCCTTGCCAGACGTAATGATCCTTCCTTCTTATGATCGTCTCTAAAGATCGCTTTGGTCGCAAAATAGATATCCCTGAACGTCTCGACATTGCGCCTTTCAACCGGAATACGCACCCTCTCACCATAGACAGAAAATTCCCTGTATTTTTCCTGTACAACGCCCTGGGGATCAGGTGAGCCTCCCTCTTCAGACATATCCGCTTCAAAGTCAGCCCAGGCGGATGGTCCACTCATTAGCAGAAAGAAATCGTCGCCACCAACGCTGATGTTACATTTTTCGTTTAATACGCCCCCCAACTCTTCAGCGCCATTGAAGCGAATGCCATTTCTTTTCGCCGTTAACTCTATGCGCTCATCAATGCCGATCTCCACATCACCAATTTCAACAATTTCACCGTTAAAAAAGACAATTTTCACCAGCACACTGCGATCCTGGGCAACCAGCATGACTTCGGCAAGGTGCGCACAGCCTCTTTTTAAGTGAAAATTCAGATCGTTTCCGGCCGGAGTATCCCGAAGCACCATGCTCCACTGCTGGCCATCGATTCTTAATCTGTATGCCTGGTCATTTTGGTGAGGGGCAATAGAGCCCACCCCCGTGGTTGGCGTCTCTTCGTACAGCGCCGGCGTCATCCATAATTCAAAAGTGATTTCAGCATGTATGTCTTTGAGTTTCATTTGTCACTTCCGCTGATCATGCATTTAACCAACCGGGGACTATTCATGTTTGTGAACATCCAAAACGGAACATCCGGGGTTGCACGGTCTATTTTCATCTGTGAATAAACTGTCTGAAAACCACGTTGCGGATGGCTGTCAGCAGCAACAGAGACATCAGCTTTAGCATGATCTGACTTTTTAATCAGAATGCCCTCATCGCCTGAAGAGATGAGCACCTCTGCTGTATCAGAATCAAGCATGAGAAACTCATCAAAGACGCGTCTCGGTACTGTCAGCTCTGACCCCGGCGGGATCTCGCGGACATAGCGCCAGCAGGGAAGTTCCAGGGGGGTATCACTGCCCTTCCATCGATAAGACTCCAGAATGAGCACCTGCGGCCTCGGCGTTGTACAGTAAGGGCAATGGTGCGCCTCTGTTTCCGGGTGAATAAAATCATAGTAATAATGCATCGAGCACCCCGGGCATGTGACGGTCATATCCGCGGCCTGGGCGAGAGCTTCAGGCCAGTGATAGATTGTCGGCCGCAGCAAAGGAGATGTCCTTCCCGGACCGAATGTGCTCTCAAACAAGGCCGTCAGTTTCGCGGTGAGGAGAAGGGATCTGGGCAGACCGCTGTCGGAAGAGTTGGCATCATCATTTTGGTCATCAACCCAGGGGAGCAATCCAGCGTAAGCCTTATCTTCTACATCCCCGTCATCATTTTCTTCATCAGCCCAGTCGCCTTCATCTGTTCCATCCACTTTTTTTCCAACAAACGGGTGAATCAGCGAAAGAAGGTAAAACGCCACCACCGCAAACGCATGACAATCGCTTGACGGTCTTCCACCATCAGTGCCCTGAACCAGCTCCGGGGCGCCGTATTTTGGTGTGTAAACAACGCTTCCCCCTGCCAAAATTTCAAATCGAATATTGTCGGCATCAATCAGCCAGACGGAGGTATCATTCATGCCTTCTGAAATAAAGATATTGTTGGGCGAGATATCACCGTAGACCATGCCGTTACCATGGAGACGTGCCAGTAATGATGCACACTTGTAGAGCGCATGAAGTCTGCGCCTTAGCCCGCCCGTTTTGCAGTAATGAACAATCTTTTTAGCTTCGTTCTCCGGCATGGCAGAAAGCCATGCCGGGATCTGGTCAGGCCCCATTTTTTCTGCGGTCTGACCATCAAGCCAGAAATGGCTGAACGGGACCATTTCACTCAACAGTTGCATCACATAACCGGCCTTGTTCTGAAGCAGCGCTGCCGGTACGGATATATTCAGGTTTTCCGGCAGAGGCAAGAGCCGGACGCGCTTAAAGCGTTTCGAACACCGTTCCACCGAGACGTCATCGGTGACAGGGTTTCCGCTCTCATCGGTCACCAGTTTGATCGCCAGATCAGGATCCCGGGTACGGAAAACAACACCCTGGCCCCCCTGACCGAGCACCTTGTCCTGAATGTGCACATTCTGATATTCATCCACATACCTGTTGAACCATTCACTCACCGGGTGCCTCCTTGCTTAAACAGACAGGCAATCGTCTTATCATCGGAGTGTCCTGGAACCGGCCATTCACTGAGCCAACGCCGAAGATCCCGCTTTCTTTCTTCAGGCTTGACGTTTGAATACGTGGAGCAGAGCTCCTGTGCAAAAATCATCTGTTTTTCGGGTAACAGGTCATCGGATATCCCATCCGTACATAACACAACGGCATGGCACGCCGCGCTTGCAATCGTCGCGGTTTCCCATTGTTCGGGCCTAAACGCCTGTTGAAGACTGTTTGTGTAGTTTGAGAAGGAATCGTGTCGGGTATCACTGAGGATAAGGTGGTGTTCGTCAGTTTCGCCAAGGACAGCAATCATGCCGTCGCCCAGACGACCCAGAGTGATAGTTCCTTCTGTCTGGATGACGAAAAGACAGGTGGCCGAACACTCTGTTGAAGCGTACGGCGCTATCTTCATAAGCCAGTTGGCATGAATGAGTCTGAGAACATCACCGATAGAGGCCGCAGGGGTATTCTGATAGTCCCTGGCTGCCTCAAAGACAGCTAGACAGGCGGCTTTTGACCCGCGATCTGAATGTGCCTTGCTGCCCAGTCCGTCCGATACAACGACGACATTTCCCCATTTATACCGGCGCGCCCTCCAGGAATCCTGATTGGGTATTCCCGCTTTAACATGAAGGGGGCCGATTACTGAGGCCCCCCAGCTGTTCCAGAGTGGATCACGCATCCCAGTCCTCCTCAGGCTCAACTGTTTCAGCGGGTGCGGAGTGCTGTATCTGGGCTGCGGATACCGGAGCGGTCACCGGCTCATCAGAGCCAAAGAGAGTGCTGTTCATCGCTGAAGCGATATTCTCCGGAAGGTAAACGGTGTTGTTTGTAGACAGTTTCCGCAACTTCAACAGGTCAGCATCAGCGCCGACTGCAACAGTCCGGATAATGAAGTCGGGGAAGGTGCAAAGCTGGTTTTGAAAGTTGATGGTATCTGAACTGGGGAAATTGCCATCAGACAGAATGAGAACTCTTGCCACCCCGCTCTTATAAACATGTTGGAATAAAAAATCAGAGAGCTCAGCAAGGCTCGAGGAGCCTTTTGCGGTTAAGGATGGAATATCCCCATCGCTTTGCAGCGTGACCTCGGAAATATCCTGATGCCACTGATATAAACGGATGACGAAATCCGTACATTTTTCCTGAGCCAGGCCAGGCATTTGAATTGCATAACGGGCTAAATTCCGTTGAAGATGAATTTTCCCCATTTCATCCATGCTTCCTGAAGTATCGAAAATAAAATATATATCCATTTTAATTACTCTCAAAAAACTTCAACAAGCGGTCTGACGCATGCTCCCCAAAAAACCAGTTTACATTCGTCTGGTCATCTGATTTTTGCTTGACCACAGGATGTGAGGGACGAAATGCTGAAATCATAACCCCATTGCCTTTCACCCCACCAAAATGCTTGGTAATTTCGCTAAGCTTCGAAATATGGTGTGCTTCAACTTTCCCACTTTTACATTCAATAACAAATAAAGCGTATCCGTCGGTACAGATAACATCAAATTCTTGATAACCTGTTTTTTCCTTAAACCCATCATGATAGGACTTAAAGTTATCGTTCGAATCAACGTCCTCAACGGATACCTCAAGCCCAAGGCGTATATCTTTCAGTACGGCCGATTCCTTTAACGGCATTAACACACTAAAGACATACACCTCTAACCATTTCCCCAGGAGAAATTCCATAAAATCCGGACAATCATCAAACACAAACGACTGCCCCCCGATGGTCAGTTTTCCTTGTTTTTCTATTGTCAGCTCTGCGTAGAAGTCATTACCCCAACATTTGAATGATTTCTCTTCGAGATAAGATTTCAGTTCGCGATACTTAGACACCATTAACTTACGATTTTCCCAAATTAACTGAGAAGCCGTAATCATCTCGCGAGAAATATCGTGTTCAGTCAGACCGGGCTTAGAGATGGTTAATCCATCACCATTCAACTTCAGGAATGTTTCTACCGAATCAATTGAAACAATCTCACTTTTAGTGAAGCTATTTAGATTGATCACCTGCTTCTTTGAAAAATCAAAATAAAATGGTGTTGCATTCACCTTGCGACAGGCGGCAAGGGCCCCGGCATACATCAACTTGGTGCCACCAGTTAAGTTAAAGCCGATCTTCGCCTCAGCAGGCATGTCCGCAATCTGCTCCAGAATGGTGGACCGGACATTGTCAGGATCATACGGGTCCACCGCAATTTCACCGTATTCTGCTTCGCCAAGAAACGGTTTCATGACATCGGCAGGAAACTGGGCAGAATTCACGAAGATATGCTTCCGGCTTGAAAACTGGAGTACACCAAGCAGGTTAGGGATCCGCTGTTCGCCGAACAGGTGAAAAATGGCATCATACCGATCAGATCCCGCACTGACTGGCAGGACCTGTCTTCCGTGCCATTCCAGCCACTCGTTCGGCAGGACGATTCTTTCCGGCGATTTGCCCGGCTGAGAAGATGCGATAAGACGTTTCTTTAGCGTTGGGTACCTCAGGGCCGCAAAAGCCCAGACGAATGCCATCACGGGAGTGCCCGGACTCAGGTAGAGCGTAACCAGTTTTTCACCTTCGGAGGCAGCAACGGCGTTCAGGGATTGCGTTGCCGCCTCATAGATACCTTCCGTGTCATTGAGATGTGCCAGCTCCACGGGTTGAAAATGTACATCGACTTTTTTACCGGCAGCCTGAAGCTGTTTATTTAGCCATTCATTGAAATGCGTGTGCGCACCTTCTGTATTTGAAAACAGGTCCATACACTGTCTTGCAGCAGCCGGGTCAACACCTTCTGTCGCGGCAATTTTTGGCTGGACATCATCCGCGTGGCTTTCGATTTTCACCGGGCGCGTAAACCCCAGGATGACCACATCGGTGTAATCTTCCGCCAGCAAAGCCCCCAGAACAGGGCCGGTTGTCTGTTCCAGTCCGAGAGAGGCCCTGAAATCCGTCATTCCGTACCATGTCATTAAATATTTTTTCAATTTATACGTCCCTGACTTTTAGGTACGAGTATTTGCACGATCTGTTCACCTGCATGAATTGTTTCACCGGTTTTGACGCACACCTTGACAACAAGCCCGTCAACAGAAGCGTTGATTTTTTGGGTGTTACCTCGCTCGTTATCTATCTCAATAAGAATATCGTTATATTTAACAATATTGCCTGTAAAGCAAAGGATATTCTGAACCGTACCTGTTGTAACAGACCGAGGTAATTTTATCGTTGCCAATTCAAATATTTTTTTTCGCTCCTCAAATGAAAGCTTATGGGCCAGCGATAAAAGCTTTTGCGCATCAATCAGTTGCTTTGAATGGAGTTCAAGAATGAGCTCACCACTCATATTGGGATGCTGCAATGCCAGCTCGAACTCATTTTTGGTTATTTCGTTGTTACTCCAGGATCCGGGCTTACTAAAATCAAATTTGCAATATCTGTTTACGACTTGCTGTAAGCCTGAAAATGGACATTGAGGGTTTTTTAAGGCTGCCTGGCGAACGACCGGGCTTTGATCGTTCACTAACTGTATGAGTTTTTCAGATGCGATAAATTCATTTGATGCGGCGTTTTCTCTTTCCGACACTGCATCGCTGTCACTCAGTGCGTTAATGCTCTCAAGATCTTCCTCTGCAAGGGAGGCGGCTTTGAGACTCAATTTCTCAAACAACGTCTGGTAGACCGCAATTTTCTCTTTAAGAACAACACTTATTGGTGTCACCAGGTCAATGTGCTTCTTAATAAGGGGCTGGGTCAGAACAGGCTCATTACTGCGGAACAAACTTTCTAACGCATCATTGATGACACATTCAATATCAGCGCCGGAAAAACCTTTAGACAGGGTTGCAAGCTCTGCAAGGTCGAGCCCTTTAGGGGGAAGGGTCAGTTGATTTAATTTAACGGCGAAAATCTGTTTTCGCTCACGTTCACTGGGTAAATTAACATAAAAAATTTCATCAAACCGTCCCCGCCTCAATAGCTCAGGAGGGATAGGGGTTATGTCATTGGCAGTTGCCACAACAAACACCGCTCCCGGCTTCTCCTGCATCCAGGTTAGAAAATAACCAAACAGACGAGTTGTGATTTCTGTGCTTCCCCCGGTCCCGTTAATGCCTGAAAAAGCTTTTTCAAGTTCATCAATCCACAACACACAAGGGCTCGCTTGTTCTGCAACCTTTAGGGCGGCCTTCATATTTGCTTCACTCTCACCCACAAATTTTCCCATCAGCGAGCCAATGTCTAAGCGAAAAAGAGGAACATTGAATAATGAGGAAACCGCTTTTGCACTCATTGATTTTCCACATCCCGGCATACCGGCTAACAGCACGCCTTTGGGGGCCGAGATGCCCAAACCCTGCGCTTTCGTTAAATCATCAATGATGTGTTTCTTGTTACGTAACCAGCTTTTGAGCCGTTCCAGCCCACCGATTTGGCTAATATCTATTTGACTATCGACCAACTCCAGCAAACCGGAGCGAGATAACTCTCTTTTTTTCAGGGCCAGAGCATCGCCCACAGACTCCTGAGGAAATGTGGCCTTATATTTATTTTTTAGCGTTTCGAATATTTGAAACACCCTGTCTCGCTCCATACCTGAAAATATGGATTTAAGGGAATTACGCACTGCGGTAGTAACAGTGACAGAGTACTCCTGTAAGAGAGAGTCAAAAATGCCATCCACTTGCTCTAACGAAAGAGGAGAGCAAGAGAAAGGGATCAAAAGATCCACAAGCTCTGGAAATTCTATACTCTCTTTAGACACGAAAAAGATCGCTGCCTGCCCCTTAAAGTGACGCTTGATCCTTAACAATTCCTGCTGCAGTCTGGCAATCGCTCTGATGTCATCTTTTAATACGGAACAGGCGTTCTGTATGACATAAATCCGACCCGTCGGATCGTCATCCGCAATGGCTTTTAGATCCTGATACAGTAATGCATTTTGATCCGGTTTCAGAGCCCTTTTAGTCTTAAAATCAACCCAACCATACCCCAGATTCCACTCCTTTACCTTGAAGTCCAGTACGGTCGCAACGGTCTCGATTTCTTCATCGATTCGATTGACGTCCTGGCCCAGAATCTGAATTCCTGATACACCGGAACGAATAGCCTCAATAATGCCTTTGATATCCATACTTAAAATCCAAACAGAGAGGCCACGCCGCTACAGAACGATGAAATACCACTGCCTATTGCCGACCCCATCGATTTAACGGAATCAACGACTGCAGATACAATTCTCTTTCCACCTTCATATATCGCTTCACCAACGGTACTTCCAGCAATGCCACCGACTACGCCACCAACAACGCCACCAATAGCAGTCCCCACGGGACCCAGAACGGTTCCCAGTGCAGCACCTATGCCCGCTCCCTTGGCCCCACCGACAAGTCCCCCCACAAGGCTGCATGTGACGCTGCCGGCTTGATCAAGCGCTTCTTCCGCTGTGATTTCTCCGGTTGCGTATTTGTAGAGAACCTTCGCGTTTTCAATACCGATGCACACAGCATTGGCAATTCTGCCAGCAGGTGTATTTTTTAACACAGTGCCCAACCAGCCACTTTTCACCGCTACGGTCATGGCACCCGTGACAGCGACGCTTAGCCCCGAGGTCGCCGCCGATTTCAGAGCGCTCTGAACAAACTCTTGAAGGTCTTCTTCAGCACTATTATTTTCTTGCCCTGTTATTCCCTTCCAGATCCGCCGCCCGAGAATACGAGCCCCCTGAAATCCCACAGACAAAAGAGCCGCAGTACCCGCGTTTTTCCCGATATTTTTTGCAATATCGATCCTGCTGGTCTCGTTCCAGTCATATTGTTTGGCTTCGGCTTGTTCCTGGGCTCTGCGTTGCCTCTCTTTGGCTTCCTGTTTAGAAAGTGGCTTCGATTCAACGCCATCAATCTCTATTGTTTCAGTACTTCCAGGAATGTCATCAGACTGCCCTTCAGGCACTAACTTACGCTGCCCCCGGTAATCACCCTTTTTAAGCAATGTGTCTGTTGCATCCGCATCGGCCCCATATTTAGCCTGATAGCGACGTACAATTTTCCCCTCGCCATCCCGAATCACAACATCTACCGAATTTTTGCCATATGTCCCGCCAGGTTTGGGTTTTAACACTTCAGCACGGTATTCACTGCCTTTGGCTACCGCATCAAGGTTGAAGGTATCAGCATGGTGCTGTTCAGCAATAAAACCATCCAGATTAAGCTGCTGGTTCAACTGGCCATCGTTCCGGTAAAGCAAATCAATGTTTGCTTTGTTTGCCGTCTCGATGGCGCTATCAATTATCGTGGCGTAAGCGCCGAAGTTGGTGACGCCACCTGCCGTTGCGCCCTGCTCAACTTTCCCCGCCAGCCAGTTGCTGGTACTTAATCCTTTGCTGTGATGTGCCGCTAATTCTTGCTGAGATGAGCTGAAAACCGCCACCTCCTCAACAATCTCGCTAGCCGCTTGTTGGCGTTCTTCTTCAGTGCGCCAAATGTCCGGATATTTAGCGAATTCAAGGTTAAGCCAGGCCTTACTGGAGAGGTCAGGCGATTTATCTCTGTAAGAACGAATAAATGAACCAATAACTCTGCGAGTTTTGTTTGCCCCTGCTGGCGTAACCTCTATCTGTCCAGCTAAAGCATCTGCCTGAGCTTCACTATGATGTGCGCCATTCGCTATCAGTGTTGGTAAATCCACATTTTCCTGATTCCTTTCCATTATGCTTCCCTACCAATAACCTTGATCATCATTCGCAATAGAGACTGACGCAGCAATATTTGACTTCGTGCGCGCATCTAACTCAATGGACGCCGGTAACACGTTCGGGTTCCGAGACTGGGTACGCAGGGTCACAGACATTGTCACTCGCTGGAAAAATTCATGCATCTGCCCGGCGTTTTCCGCATAAAAAAGGTCATGGGGCGTGCCCTCGATAAAACGTTTCAGAACCGCCTCATCCGCATCACGTCCGATAGCCATTGCCATGCGGTCACATTTGGAAGAGCGTCCTTCGAGGATAAAGTCCTCCATTGGCCTTTCCCAACGGTCATTAGGCTGCCCATCTGAAACGAGAACAATCGTCGGCCGGTAAGCACGAGACGGCGTGGTCTCCTTGTCTTCAATCATGTCCTTGGCCATTTCGAGAGCGGTTCCCATCGGGGTCATTCCGCTTGCCTGCAGACCCTGCCACTGCACCTGAGAAGCCCGGATGTAGGGAACATGCAGCTCAACCTGATCGCCAAAAGTGATGACGGAAACAAGGATCTCGGTCTCCATTTTCTCTTCCTGCGCAAAGGCATCCAGCATATCCCTGACGGCCTTATTTAGGTTCTCGATTTTCTCTCCGGACATACTGCCACTGATATCCAGAAGCAGGACGACGGGAAGCGGCCTGGCGGTCGGGGTGGTGAATTTTTTTGGATCAAACATTGGTTATCCTCCTGATGCGTTTGTTGGTTATCATTTCGACCCTGAATCCTGTTTTGCATCCCATCCGTCTACTGAACGCCTGACATCACTGGCAGACGCAGATTTGAAGGTTTATACACATTCCTGCTGGGGTCCCCTCTTTGCGTCCAGCCACGCATGAAGGGGTATTACGCTTAAACGCAGCGCAAATGCCGGGTAGCTAGGTTGTTTGCTGCGTTCCTGTAAATTTTATCGTGGATCAGAGGCCCGTCACACTGGATTTCACAAACACTATGACCGTGATTGCAAATCGGGGTAATAACCGATCGTTCAGGCCATCGGTACTTTTATCTCTTACGGCACGGCCACTTCTGTTCTAACCCATCATTATCGTCTCAACGTTATCACAGTCGATACGGATGAAGGACGTAAAATTGATCCCGACGGTATCTGCATGACCAGCCTATTTTTCAGATGAAATGGTCAGAAAAAATGAATCCCAGTTTCATAATACACCTGAAAATTATCTGCCTGACAGTATGGTAACGGTGACTGATTTACCGAATTTTCAATTCAGGAATATGAGACAGGGCCTGTAACTCAATGCACCGTTTTCCCTGAAAAAATAATCGGTAGTGTGTGCGACATCAATACGCCTGTAAACAGGGGTGCGCCAGCTTTTGAGACGCCGATGTTATGGTTATCTGGGAATTGAAGTCGATTATGCGTTAGAGATCTCTGAATCGATTGAAGTCTAAGGTTGTCAGGGCTGCAACAGCAGCCCTGTGCCAGGAACAGACGTTGGTGACGCTCACCTACCCCATTGCGTAATATGCTGACCTGTATCCATATGACAGACGGGATCATTCTGTTGTTCTCAGTGAAGGCAAAGCCCATGGTCATTTGGGGGATCAAAATTGGTGGTCAATCTGGTGGTCTTGACAGAGAGTGGATTTCGCTTTAGCTTATTTATTAGCCACTTGCTGGCTAAGGCGATCCCAGTCAGAGGAGCCAAATTCAGAAAAGCCTGCTTTCAAGCAGGCTTTTTGCTTTTCAATTTTCTCATTCGTCTAATTATTCATGTTGCCCTCTGCGAGGGATATAATCGTTTCCTCTTCATGCCTGTCGCGGTAATCTCATAACGGCCGGTAATCTATCGGCTGCAATGTGAGTAACCCAACTCAAATACTAATAATTAAAAGACAGTACAGACAGGATAACTATGGATTCCACCCTCACCTCCACGGGTCCCCAACAGGACGCCTCTTCGCTCAACCGTGCCCGACGCGCTGCGCTTGGTAGCTTCGCGGGCGCCGTGGTCGACTGGTATGATTTTCTGCTCTATGGCATCACCGCTGCGTTAGTCTTTAACCGCGAGTTCTTTCCACAGGTCAGTCCGGCGATGGGCACACTTGCCGCCTTCGCTACCTTTGGCGTCGGATTTTTGTTCCGCCCGCTAGGCGGGGTCATCTTCGGCCACTTCGGCGATCGTCTTGGGCGTAAACGTATGCTGATGCTCACTGTCTGGATGATGGGGATCGCCACGGCGCTGATTGGCATTATTCCTTCCTTTGACACCATTGGCTGGTGGGCCCCTGTTCTACTGGTGACGCTGCGCGCCATTCAGGGCTTCGCCGTTGGTGGTGAATGGGGCGGAGCCGCGTTGCTCTCCGTCGAAAGCGCGCCGAAAAATAAAAAAGCCTTTTATAGCAGCGGTGTACAGGTCGGGTACGGCGTCGGTCTGCTGCTTTCTACCGGCCTCGTCTCGCTGATTAGCTCTCAAACCACCGATGAGCAGTTCCTCAGTTGGGGCTGGCGTATTCCGTTCCTGTTCAGCATTGTGCTGGTATTAGGCGCGTTGTGGATGCGTAACAGAATGGATGAATCGGCCGAGTTCGAACAGCAGCAACAGGCGCCGCAACCGGAGAAAAAGCGGCTTCCTGTCATCGAGGCTTTAATCCGCCATCCGGGCGCGTTCTTAAAAATTATCGCCCTGCGCCTGTGTGAACTGCTGACGATGTATATCGTCACCGCATTTGCTCTTAACTACTCGACGCAAAACCTGGGCCTGCCGCGCGAGCTGTTTCTGAATATCGGATTGCTGGTCGGCGGGCTGAGCTGTCTGACCATCCCCTGCTTTGCGTGGCTTGCCGACCGCTTTGGTCGTCGTCGCGTCTACATTACCGGGGCACTGGTCGGTACGCTGAGCGCCTTCCCGTTCTTTATGGCACTGGAAGCACAGTCTATTTTCTGGATCGTGTTCTTCGCGATTATGTTAGCCAACATCGCGCACGATATGGTGGTGTGCGTACAGCAGCCTATGTTTACCGGTCTGTTTGGCGCAAGTTATCGCTACAGCGGCGCAGGCGTTGGTTATCAGGTGGCCAGCGTGGTTGGCGGCGGTTTTACCCCCTTTATTGCGGCGGCACTGGTGACATTCTCAGGTGGAGACTGGCACAGCGTAGCTATTTATCTGATGGCGGGTTGTCTTATCTCCGCCACTACCGCGCTGTTGATGCGAGATAAGCAGCACGGTTAAACCCCCGGTGCGAGGGTCGTCCGGTCTTCGCACAATCTTCCTTATCGTCTGACTTTTGTTTCACATTCCTGTGACATACTATCGGAAGAGCGGTATATCTGTGGAACAAGGAGACAGACATGAACAATAAGGGCGCCAGCCTGACCCCGGCTCAGGCACTGGATAAACTGGACGCGCTGTACGAACAGTCGGTTAAATCACTGCGTAGCGCCATTGGTAAGTATATTGAAACAGGGACGCTCCCTGACGTAATCGCCCGCCATAACGGTCTTTTTGTTTACCCATCACTTCGTGTCACCTGGGATGGCAGCGCCACCAATCCTCCGAAAACCCGCGCCTATGGACGTTTTACCCATGCGGGTTGCTATACCACCACCATTACCCGTCCGTCGCTCTTTCGTCCTTATCTTGAAGAACAGCTTACGCTGCTGTATCAGGATTATGATGCGCATATCTCTGTTGAGCCATCGCAGCATGAAATCCCCTATCCCTATGTGATTGACGGTTCAGAACTGACGCTGGATCGCTCGATGAGCGCCGGATTAACGCGCCACTTCCCCACCACTGAATTGTCCCAAATTGGTGACGAAACAGCAGACGGGATTTTTCATCCGGCGGAATTTTCTCCGCTGTCTCACTTCGATGCCCGACGCGTGGATTTTTCGCTGGCGCGACTACGTCATTACACGGGCACGCCGGTTGAACATTTCCAGCCCTTTGTGCTGTTCACCAACTACACCCGCTATGTCGATGAGTTCGTACGCTGGGGCTGCAGCCAGATCCTCGACCCGGACAGCCCGTATATCGCGCTGTCATGCGCGGGCGGGATCTGGATCACCGCCGAAACCGAAGCGCCAGAAGAAGCCATCTCCGACCTCGCCTGGAAGAAGCACCAGATGCCCGCCTGGCATTTAATTACCGCTGATGGTCAGGGGATCACGCTGGTAAATATCGGCGTCGGCCCGTCTAACGCCAAAACTATTTGCGATCATCTCGCCGTATTGCGCCCTGATGTCTGGCTGATGATTGGGCACTGTGGCGGCCTGCGTGAAAGTCAGGCAATTGGCGATTATGTTCTGGCCCACGCTTATTTGCGTGATGACCACGTGCTGAATGCCGTACTCCCACCGGATATCCCGATTCCAAGCATCGCTGAAGTGCAACGCGCGCTGTATGACGCGACCAAAGAGGTCAGCGGCATGCCCGGCGAAGAGGTCAAACAGCGCCTGCGTACCGGTACCGTTGTCACTACCGACGATCGTAACTGGGAATTACGTTACTCCGCCTCTGCGCTGCGCTTTAACCTCAGCCGTGCGGTAGCTATCGATATGGAAAGCGCCACTATCGCCGCCCAGGGCTACCGCTTCCGCGTCCCCTACGGCACATTACTTTGCGTTTCCGACAAACCCTTGCACGGCGAGATCAAACTGCCTGGTCAGGCCAACCGTTTTTATGAAGGCGCCATTTCCGAGCATCTGCAAATAGGTATCCGGGCTATCGATCGTCTTCGTGCCGAAGGCGACCGACTGCACTCCCGTAAATTACGCACATTCAACGAACCGCCGTTCCGTTAAGGCCTGAAGGTAACTATGCACAACTCAACTCCTCTTTCCGCCCTGCGTAACCTGCTGATAGCGCAGGGACTGGACGGTATGATTGTCCCGCGCGCCGACGCTCACCAAAGTGAAGATTGTACGCCGCATGATAATAAGCTGGCCTGGCTGACTGGGTTTAGCGGCTCTGCGGGACTCGCATTGGTCCTGCGCGATCGCGCATTAATGTTTGTCGATGGGCGCTATCAGGTCCAGGTGCGCAATGAAGTCTCGCTGGATGATTTTGAAATTCATCATTTACACGACGAACCGCTGGCCGACTATTTGCAGTGTCACGTTGCAGCGGGCGCGCGTATTGGCTTTGAGCCGCTGTTGATGGTCAACAGCCAGTTTGAAGCGCTGTCGGCGACGCATTGCGAACTGGTGCCTCTGGAGCAAGACCCTTTCGACCAGATATGGCTCGATCGTCCGGCAGCGCCCTGCGGCATCATTCGCGAAATGCCCCTCGACATTAGCGGTGAGAGTAGCGCACAGAAACGTACCCGCGTAGTGGAGAAGCTCAATCAACATCAGGCCGATGTGCTGGCGATTACGCTGCCGGATAACATTGCCTGGCTGCTTAATGTTCGCGGTTCGGATCTCGCGATGGTTCCGGTGCCGTTCTCATTTGCCCTGCTCCATCGCAGCGGCGAACTGGAATGGTTTGTGGATAGCAATAAAACGCAGCAGCTCCCCGCATCGCTGTTGGATACGCTTACGCTGGCCCCGCAAGAGAACTTCCTGGCTCGCTGCCAGCAATTAGCCAATGGCAAGTGCTTCCTGGTCGATAAAGATTACGCTCCGGTGGCGTTGCGTTTTGCCATTGAAGAACATGGCGGCAACGTCCTGTGGGCCCCCGATCCCATCACGTTAATGAAAGCGCACAAAAATGACGTTGAACTGGCAGGCTATCGGGAATGCCATGAACAGGATGGCGCAGCCTGGGTTAACTTCCTCGCATGGCTGGCGCATGAGGTCCCTTTACGCGAAGCGGCAGGCAATCCGATCACCGAACTGGAAGCACAGGCTAAACAGCTGGAGTTTCGCCAACAGCAGCCGGGATTTATCGAGCAGAGCTTCAGCACGATTTCAGCCTCTGCCAGCAATGCTGCGATGTGTCATTATCACTCCAGCGAAAAAACCAATACGCCAATTACCTCGCAGGCCATGTATCTGAATGATTCCGGTGGTCAGTATCATAATGGTACGACGGATACGACGCGTACCCTCGCATTTGGCCCACAGGATCCGCAGCGACGCTTGCACTACACCGCCGTGTTGAAAGGCTTCTTGTCGCTTATTTCACTGCAGTTCCCCAGCGGTACTCAGGGCCATCAACTGGATGCCTTTAGTCGGCGGGCGTTGTGGGATTTGGGACTGGATTTTGATCATGGAACCGGGCACGGCGTAGGCCATCAGTTGCTTATCCATGAACAACCTCATCGCATTGCCAAAAAAGTTAACCCCTGGCCTCTGGTGGCGGGCAATATCATCACCATCGAACCGGGTTATTATCTGGCCGGGCAATATGGGATCCGCATTGAGAATCAGGTGGAGATTATCAACAGCCGTCCGGGCTTCTGCCGCTTCTCGACGCTGACGCTGGTGCCGATTGATTTGAACCTGGTGGAACTTCATCTGCTGAGCGATGCTGAGAAACAGTGGATTGATGATTACCACCAGCAGGTCAGAGAGACGTTGTCCCCACGCGTAAACGCAGAAGCCCGTCCGTGGCTGTTCGCCGCCACTGCGCCCATTCGCGTTCAGGCCAATTAAGGCATTAAAAAAGGCAGCCCGCAGGCTGCCTTAGTTCTCCCCAACTTCTTACTGCTTAGCTGTTACGGATGTACTCATCCATTTCAGTTTTCAGGTTATCGGACTTAGTACCGAAGATCGCCTGAACACCGGAACCAGCAACCACGACGCCCGCCGCACCCAGTTTCTTCAGGCCAGCCTGATCCACTTTGGCAACGTCAGCCACGCTAACACGCAGACGAGTGATGCACGCATCGAGGTTAGTGATGTTTTCTTTACCACCGAATGCAGCAACCAGAGCCGGAGCCATTTCGCCGGACGCACCCGCTTTGCTGTCTTCGGTAGCATCTTCACGACCAGGCGTTTTCAGGTCCAGCGCTTTGATCAACACACGGAAGATGGTGTAGTAAACAATCGCATAACCGATACCGACAATCGGGAACAGCCACAGTTTGCTGCTGTTACCGGACAGAACGATAAAGTCGATCAGACCGTGAGAGAACGATGTTCCGTCACGCATACCCAGCAGGATACAGATCGGGAATGCCAGACCAGCCAGAATCGCGTGGATGATGTACAGGATCGGCGCCACGAACATGAAGGAGAACTCGATCGGCTCGGTAATACCGGTCAGGAACGAGGTCAGCGCCGCGGAGATCATGATACCGCCCACTTTCGCGCGGTTTTCTGGTTTAGCAGAATGCCAGATAGCGATAGCGGCAGCCGGCAAACCGTACATTTTGAACAGGAAGCCACCGGACAGTTTGCCCGCAGTCGGGTCACCCGCCATATAGCGAGGGATATCGCCGTGGAACACCTGGCCCGCAGCGTTGGTGTACTCACCGATCTGCATCTGGAAAGGAACGTTCCAGATATGGTGCAGACCAAACGGCACCAGGCAGCGTTCAATGAAGCCATAGATACCGAACGCCACTACCGGGTTCTGGTATGCAGCCCACTGGGAGAACGTCTGAATAGCAGTACCGATCGGCGGCCAAATGAAGGACAGAACCACGCCTGTGAAGATAGCAGCCAGACCAGAAATAATAGGAACGAAGCGCTTACCCGCAAAGAAGCCGAGATACTCAGGCAATTTGATACGGTAGAAACGGTTGAACATATACGCTGCGATCGCACCGGAGATAATCCCCCCGAGAACACCCGTATCAGCAAGGTGTTTAGCGGCGATCTCTTCAGCAGGTAAATGCAGAACCAGCGGCGCAACAACAGCCATAGTTTTAACCATGATGCCGTAGGCAACAACGGACGCCAGTGCAGATACGCCGTCATTGTTGGTGAAGCCTAACGCAACACCGATGGCAAAGATCAGCGGCATGTTCGCAAAAACAGAACCGCCTGCTTCTGCCATTACGTGCGATACAACGGCTGGCAGCCAGCTGAAGTTAGCGGAACCGACACCCAGCAGGATACCTGCAATCGGGAGTACGGATACCGGCAGCATCAGCGATTTACCGACCTTTTGCAGGTTAGCAAATGCATTCTTAAACATAATTGAGAGTGCTCCTGAGTATTTGTGCTTTTCTACGTTCTCACGCATTGGCAAGGGGGGAGAGCCTCGCCGTGGACAGAGCATCTAAGTGCTCTTTATTTATTACACAGAGTAAAATAATTCAGTCTGTTTTTGTTTGACGGCTATCACAATTCAGTTGTGAATGGCCGCAAAATTCGCACATTCCGATAAAATGAGTTTCTGAATGTGTCTAACTGGTTATTCACCGCCCATTTTGTGGCGGTGAACTTTACTCGCTTTAGTTATTAATTACGAGCTTTAAAAAAAGTCAGTTAACGGACTGATTGCAGGCGAGAAGCATCGATGTGAAACAGGCGGGCAAAGTTATCAGTAGTTGCCTGCGCCAGTTCTTCCACGGCAACACCTTTCACTACGGCCATATACTCCGCAACGTCACGCGTCATGGCAGGTTGGTTCTCTTTTCCACGATGCGGCACCGGCGCAAGGTACGGAGAATCCGTCTCAACTAACAAACGATCCAGAGGAACATAACGGGCAGCATCACGCAGTTGGTCAGCATTACGGAACGTGACGATGCCGGAAAAGGAGATATAAAAGCCGAGATCCAGCAATTTGCCCGCCGTTTCTCTGTCCTCTGTAAAACAGTGTAGTACGCCGCCACAATCCGTCACCTTTTCTTGGCGCAGAATTGATAATGTATCGGCTCGGGCATCACGGGTATGCACGATAACCGGTTTCTGTAACTCGCGGCCAATCTGAATATGGTGGATGAAAGATTCCTGCTGGCGTACCTTCGTTTCCGGCGTGTAAAAATAATCCAGCCCGGTTTCTCCCATCGCTACTACACCGTCTTCGGCGGCAAAACGACGCAGGTCTTCAACATCATAAGTTTCATCCTGATTTAACGGATGCACACCGCAGGAGAAAACCACGTTGTCACGTTGGCCAACCAGTTCACGCATACTGCGGTATCCCGGCAGGGTTGTCGCGACGGCAAGACAAAATTTCACATCGCGCGCGGCCGCTTTCGCCAACACGTCATCCACGTCCTTATGCAGAGATTGATAATCCAGGCCATCAAGATGGCAGTGTGAGTCGACTAAAAACATAATGTCTCTCTCAAAGATGAGGAACAGGCAGTACAGTGCCTGGTTGCAGGTAATGCTCAATACGAAGGATAAGATCGGTTAACACCAGTTCACGGTTTATACCCGTCACGTTCAGCAACTGCTGACGGCAATGACAAACATCACCGAGTATCGCCTGTATCTGGGCGACGGATAACCGCTCTGCGATAGAAGAGATGAGATCCTGAGCATCAGGATTGGTTAAATGGGAAATCCCATAGGGACGCTTTAAAGCATCCGTCAGCAGCGTTGCCTGCCAGTGTAAACGAGCGGCAGCCTGATCGTGGTTGAGCGCCGTTAACAGGATATACCAGTCGCCTGAATGCAGGGTGTTCGCCAGCGCAGCGAGGAAATCTGTGCGGTGCGTCCAGCTTGCGTCCTGCAGTAACGTTAATGCCGCACCCGGCGATCCCGCGCTCAGACGTAATGCGCTCAACAATGCTTCCGGTGACACCGTCACTTCACGGCTAAGCCAGGAGATAGCGTACGACTCTGCCGGTGGTGCAAGGTGATGTAACCGACAGCGGCTACGTAGCGTGGCCAATAAACGTGCAGGCTCTCGACTGGCGAGGAAGAACCAGGTATGCGCCGGAGGCTCTTCCAGCGTTTTCAGCAACGCATTAGCGGCGGCGTCGGTTAACTGGGCGGCATCCGGGATCCACAACACTTTCGCCCCGCCCAGGCGTGAATGCTCGTACAGTTTCTCACTGACTTCGCGTACCGCATCAACCCCGAGCGTGCTTTTGCCTTTTTCCGGCAGCAGCGAATAGTAGTCCGGATGCGTTCCCGCCTGCATCAGCTGACAGCCGCGGCAGTGTCCGCAGCTTTTATGTCCTTCCGGCTGCTGACACATTAAATAGCGACTGAGCGCGTAAATCAGTGCATCGTCGCCCATGCCGGGTAACGCCTGAATCAGTAACGCATGGTGACCACGACCGGCCTGGTAGCTCGCTACCAGTTTTTCAAAATCAGGTCGTAACCATGGGTACCATTTCATGCGCCCTGCTCCTTCACCCACTGGGTAACGGTATTGCGGATATCAGCCATCACAGCCTCCAGCGGCTGCGTAGCGTCGATAGTACGAATGCTGGCGTCTTTGGCAGCCAGCTCAAGATAGCGCGCTCGGGTACGATTAAAGAAATCGAAAGATTCCTGTTCAATACGGTCCAGTTCACCACGCGCACGCGCACGCTTCAATCCGACTTCTGGAGTGACATCCAGATAGAGCGTCAGGTCCGGGCGAAAATTTCCGAGTACCGCATCACGCAGCGTTGCCAGCATATTTTGATCAATGCCGCGGCCACCGCCCTGATACGCCTGGGTCGACAGGTCGTGACGATCGCCAATGACCCATGCGCCTCTCGCCAGAGCAGGTTTAATAACAGTTTCGACCAACTGTACGCGCGCGGCGTAAAACATCAGGACTTCGGCTTTGTCGGTAATGACCTCGTCACCCACCGACTTAATGTCCAGCACCAGACTTCTTAGTTTCTCAGCGAGCTGCGTTCCACCAGGCTCGCGGGTAAAAACCATGTCACGAATACCGAGTTGCTCAAGTGTCTCTACCACCACATTACGCGCAGTGGTTTTTCCGGCGCCTTCCAGGCCCTCGATGACGATATAGTTACTGCCCATTTTTTTCCTTAAGCACTTTCAGGTAATCCTGTACTGACCGGTTATGGCTGACAAGATTGGTGTTAAATGTGTGGCCGCCTTTACCATCTGCCACGAAATAGAGATACGGCGTTTTTGCCGGATGTGCGGCAGCCTGCAACGAGGCCTCTCCCGGCATGGCAATCGGGCCAGGCGGCAGCCCGGTGATGGTGTAGGTGTTATAGGCGGTTGGCGTTTCTAAATCCACACGCGATAATTTGCCATTATACCGTGTCCCCATCCCGTAAATCACCGTCGGATCGGTTTGTAAACGCATGCCAATACGTAAGCGGTTAATAAAGACCGATGCCACCTGGTCACGCTCGCTAGCAACCGCGGTTTCTTTTTCAATAATCGAGGCCATTGTCACTAGCTGATTTTTATCCTGATAAGGCAAGCCATCAGCGCGCCCTTCCCAGACGGTATCCACCGCTTTAACCATCTTTTGATGCGCACGTTTTAGCAGTGCTACGTCGGTCGTATTAGCGGTATACATCCAGGTATCGGGCCAGAACCAGCCTTCCACCCACTGCGGGTTTTCCAGCTTCAGCGCCTGAGCGACAGTCTCGTAGTTATCGTCACTCAGCGTATGTTTGATATAGGGCGCATCGCGCAGTTGTTTGAGGTAATCACTCAGGCGCATCCCTTCCACCAGACGTAACGGGAACTGCGCCTCTTTACCGCTTTCCAGCAGTAGCAGCATCTCTCGCACCGTCATGTCGGGCGTCAGGCGATAGGTACCCGCCTTAAAATGCGACAGCTCAGGCTCCACACGCAGCAGCCACTGGAACACGCGCGGACGATTGATAACCTTATCCACATACAGCTGTTCACCGAGAGCCAGACGGCCTGTACCCGCTTTCAGCGTAAAAATGGTCTCTTCTTTAATCAATAACTTACTGTCCGCCAGATGGCGAACTTTCCACATTCCCACTCCCGCGGCAATGCCCAGCACAACCAGCAATAACAGGACAACGAGTAACAGTTTTTTCATGACTAATTCGGGTGCTCACAAAGTGGGGCTAAAAAATCGAATAATAAACGTGAAGACAACAACGTGCCGCCACAGGTCCGCACGGGAATAACCGGCATTAATGCGTTACAGACGACGATTTCATCGGCTTGCATAATCTCCTCCAACCCGGCATACACTTCGACAAGACTGAACGGTGATTGTGCCAGCATACGGATACAGAATTGTCGCATAATGCCGTTCACTCCGGCCTGATCCAACCGGGGAGTGTAAACCACGTTCCTGTTACGCCAGAACAAATTAGCCGCACAGCATTCCGTAACCCATCCCTCGCTGTCAAGAACCAGCGCTTCATCGGCATCCGTCTGCTCAAGATGAGAGCGAATCAATACCTGCTCCAGGCGATTCAGATGCTTAAGTCCGGCAAGCAGCGGATTACGGCCCAGACGCACTGGACTCAACGCCAGCGTAATCCCTTCATGGCGCCAACGATCGTAATGTTCGGGCCAGGCTGAAACAGAGAGAATACGGGTGGCATTGTGACAATTTGCGCCGCTGTAGCCCCGACCGCCGCTACCGCGGCTAATAATGACTTTCAATACGCCACGCGCGTGTCCTTGCGCCAGCATTTTCATTTCATCTTGCAGCTCTGACCATTGTTCGAAAGAGATCAGCAACTTTTGGCAAGCGTCTTGTAAACGCGCAAGATGCGCTGCAAAGAGGCAAATTTCACCGTCGATAATTCGCGCGGTAGTAAAACAACCATCACCAAATTGAGTCGCTCGATCGCTTGCGGCCAGCAGATTTTGCTCGCGGCCATTAATTAAGAACATGGAGGCTCCTTATATCTGGTCCGCTAGTTTGGCAGGATGAGTAACACAGGACAAGGGCGAAAAACCGAATAAAAAAAGGCCCGACAAGCGGACCTTTTCAGTTTTATTTCGATGCTAACGCATCACCTGACGGGACTTAAATCTTTTTAAAGATCAAAGAACCGTTGGTACCACCGAAGCCGAAGGAGTTACACAGAGCATATTCCAAACCACTCACCTGACGCGCTTCGTGAGGAACGAAGTCCAGGTCACAACCTTCATCCGGGTTATCCAGGTTGATGGTTGGCGGAATAGCCTGATCGCGCAGCGCCAGGATAGAGAAAATAGACTCTACCGCGCCCGCAGCGCCTAACAGGTGCCCGGTCATGGATTTGGTTGAGCTTACCATCACACGGCTCGCTGCATCGCCAAAGACAGATTTCACTGCCTGGGTTTCAGCTTTATCGCCTGCAGGAGTAGACGTACCATGCGCGTTGACATAGCCGATCTGACCCGCTTCGATAGCCGCATCACGCAGTGCGTTGACCATTGCCAGCGCAGCGCCTGCACCGTTTTCCGGTGGTGACGTCATGTGGTAAGCATCGCTGCTCATACCAAAGCCAACGACTTCAGCATAGATTTTTGCGCCGCGCGCTTTCGCATGCTCGTACTCTTCCAGTACCACCATGCCTGCGCCGTCGCCCAGCACAAAGCCATCACGCTCTTTATCCCATGGGCGGCTTGCCGCTTGCGGGTTATCATTACGCGTAGACAGCGCACGTGCTGCGCCAAAGCCACCCACGCCCAGCGGGGTACTGGCTTTTTCAGCACCACCCGCAACCATCGCGTCTGCATCACCGTATGCAATGATACGTGCGGCATGACCGATGTTATGTACGCCTGAAGTACAGGCAGTCGCGATGGAGATGCTTGGCCCTTGCAGGCCGTACATGATAGTCAGGTGACCTGCCACCATGTTAACAATCGTCGACGGAACGAAGAACGGGCTGATCTTACGTGGTCCACCGTTTACCAAAGAGGTATGGTTTTCTTCGATCAGACCGAGGCCGCCAATACCGGAGCCAATAGCGGCGCCAATACGGTGGGCGTTCTCTTCCGTAATTTCGAGGCCAGAATCCTGCATGGCCTGAACGCCAGCGACAATTCCATATTGAATGAAAGCATCCATCTTGCGCTGTTCTTTGCGCGAGATAATGTCTTCACAGTTAAAATCCTTTACTAAGCCAGCAAATTTCGTTGCATAGGCGCTAGTATCGAAATGGTCGATCAGGCTGATGCCACTCTGACCGGCAAGGAGAGCTTTCCAGGTAGACTCTACGGTATTGCCGACAGGAGACAACATGCCCAGTCCGGTCACAACTACACGACGCTTAGACACGGTTGTCCTCCAGGGAGGGAAAATAATTCAAGTGGGATAAAAAGATAAAACTCAGGCGGTCGAATGACCGCCTGGAGATGTTCACTTACGCCTGGTGGCCGTTGATGTAATCAATGGCAGCCTGAACGGTAGTGATTTTCTCAGCTTCTTCGTCCGGAATCTCAGTATCAAACTCTTCTTCCAGAGCCATTACCAGCTCAACGGTGTCAAGAGAATCTGCGCCCAGGTCTTCAACGAAGGAAGCATTGTTGGTAACTTCTTCCTGCTTAACGCCCAGCTGTTCGCCGATAATTTTCTTAACGCGTTCTTCGATAGTGCTCATACTCTTAAATTTCCTATCAAAACTCGCTTTCGCGATGGTTTTCGTAGTGTATAAAATGTTGAAAAATTTGCAACTAAATCCCGGCAGGTCTTACCACGATTTTACGTTATTTTGAGGCCATTCCCACTAATAACGCAAATATTTTTCAATCGTGGTTAAACCATGTACATCCCGCCGTTGACGTGCAAAGTCTCACCTGTGATGTAACTTGCTTCGTCAGAAGCTAAAAATGCAACCGCACTGGCGATTTCCTGAGCGCCACCAAGGCGACCCGCAGGAACCTGCGCCAGGATACCCGCACGCTGATCGTCAGACAGCGCACGCGTCATGTCCGTTTCAATAAAGCCCGGAGCAACAACGTTTACAGTAATACCACGGGACGCAACTTCGCGCGCCAGTGATTTACTGAAGCCGATCAGACCTGCTTTCGCCGCAGCGTAGTTAGCCTGACCCGCATTTCCCATGGTACCAACCACAGAACCGATAGTGATAATACGCCCATGACGCTTTTTCATCATAGCTCGCATTACCGCTTTTGACAGACGGAAAACAGATGACAGGTTGGTTTCGATGATATCGTTCCACTCGTCATCTTTCATGCGCATTAACAGGTTATCACGAGTAATCCCGGCATTATTGACCAGAATATCGACTTCACCAAATTCTGCGCGAATATTTTCCAGAACAGATTCGATAGATGCCGGATCGGTCACATTCAACATCAGACCTTTACCATTTGCACCTAAGTAATCGCTAATGGCCTGCGCGCCGTTTTCACTGGTTGCAGTACCGATAACTTTCGCGCCACGGGCAACGAGTGTCTCAGCAATTGCGCGGCCAATTCCACGGCTTGCACCGGTTACCAGCGCGATTTTTCCTTCAAAATTCATGGGCTTCCTCTTTTATTGCTCTAGCGCCGCAGACAGCGCTGTCGGCTCATTCAGTGCCGAAGCGGTCAGGGTGTCAACAATACGTTTCGTCAAACCGGTGAGAACTTTACCTGGCCCCACTTCATACAGGTGCTCTACGCCCTGCGATGCCATAAATTCAACGGTTTTGGTCCACTGAACCGGGCTGTACAGTTGACGAACCAGCGCATCGCGAATCGCGTCTGCGGTAGTTTCACACTTCACGTCGACGTTGTTCACAACTGGAACAGTCGGCGCGTTGAAAGTGATTTTTTGCAATTCAACGGCCAGTTTCTCAGCGGCAGGCTTCATCAGCGCGCAGTGAGAAGGCACGCTGACCGGCAACGGCAGCGCACGCTTGGCGCCAGCGGCTTTACAGGCAGCCCCTGCACGTTCTACGGCTTCTTTATGCCCGGCGATAACCACCTGGCCCGGCGAGTTGAAGTTAACCGGAGAAACGACCTGCCCTTCGGCAGACTCTTCACACGCTTTAGCGATAGATGCATCGTCCAGACCAATAATCGCAGACATGCCGCCAGTACCTTCCGGTACGGCTTCCTGCATGAATTTGCCGCGCAGTTCAACCAGACGGACGGCATCGGCAAAACCCATTACGCCCGCACATACCAGCGCAGAGTATTCGCCCAGGCTGTGACCTGCCATCAGCGCAGGTGTTTTACCCCCCTGCTGCTGCCATACGCGATACAGTGCGACAGATGCAGCCAATAGCGCTGGCTGCGTCTGCCAGGTTTTATTCAGTTCTTCTGCCGGACCTTGCTGAGTCAGCGCCCACAGATCATAGCCCAGCGCAGCTGATGCTTCAGCAAAAGTTTCTTCAACAATTGGGTAGCTTGCTGCCATTTCAGACAACATCCCAACGGTCTGGGAACCCTGCCCCGGAAACACAAATGCAAATTGCGTCATGTTAAAATCCTTATACTAGAAACGAACCAGCGCGGAGCCCCAGGTGAATCCACCCCCGAAGGCTTCAAGCAATATCAACTGCCCGGCTTTGATACGCCCGTCGCGGACGGCTTCGTCCAGTGCGCACGGTACGGAAGCCGCGGACGTATTGCCATGTCTGTCCAGTGTAACGACGACATTATCCATCGACATGCCCAGCTTTTTCGCTGTCGCGCTGATAATGCGCAGGTTTGCCTGATGCGGCACCAGCCAGTCCAGCGCAGAACGGTCGAGATTATTGGCTTCCAGCGTTTCATCAACGATGTGGGCAAGCTCGGTCACCGCGACTTTAAATACTTCGTTACCCGCCATCGTCAGATGAATCGGGTTATCCGGATTTACGCGATCGGCGTTAGGCAGCGTCAACAACTCACCGTAGCGACCATCAGCGTGCAGATGCGTGGAGAGAATACCCGGCTCTTCGGATGCGCTCAGCACCACCGCGCCCGCGCCGTCACCAAAGATAATGATCGTTCCACGATCGGTTGGATCACAGGTACGAGCCAGGACATCAGACCCCACGACCAGCGCATGCTTCACTGCGCCAGATTTAACGTACTGGTCAGCAACACTCAGGGCATAGGTAAAACCCGCACAAGCGGCCGCAACGTCAAACGCCGGACAGCCTTTGATCCCCAGCATACTTTGGATCTGGCATGCCGCGCTTGGAAATGCGTGTGTGGATGATGTGGTGGCAACCACAATCAGACCAATTTCTTCTTTGTCGATGCCCGCCATTTCCAGTGCACGGTTTGCGGCGGCAAAGCCCATCGTCGCAACTGTTTCATTTGGCGCTGCAATGTGGCGTTCACGGATACCTGTACGAGTGACGATCCACTCATCAGATGTCTCGACCATTTTTTCCAAATCGGCGTTAGTACGCACTTGTTCAGGCAGATAGCTGCCGGTACCAATAATCTTCGTATACATGTACGCTCAGTCACTTTTTGGTTATATACCGCCACGAGCAAAACGCCGGTACGCTGGCAGCATTCACAAACGCACTGTTATCTGTGCGCCCGTGAGTTTGCGCTTTCGCCATCGTCCAGCAGTTCGAATCCAGCTGGGTATACAGATTCCAGGCGAGCGGCAATTCGCTGAGGAACTTGTCGCTGCACCGCCTGCACTGCCTGTTCAATCGCGACCTCAAATGCTCGCTGATTAGCCGCACCATGACTCTTAATCACCGTGCCGCGCAATCCTAACAGACAGGCGCCATTATACTGGTCGGGGTTGAGGTGACTAAATCGCCTTGTCAGGCTTTTTTGTAACCAACGTTTTAATAAAAGCAGCCACCACGACCGTTTTTTGCTCTCACCCTGAGATTTCAGCAGTGAAAGGAACATTCTGACAACACCTTCCATCGTCTTTAATGTGACATTGCCGGTAAAACCGTCACAGACCAGCACATCGGTTTTGCCAGTCAGTAACTCATTGGCTTCAAGATAGCCTATATAGTTAATGGAAGGGATTGTTTTTAGCACTGCAGAAGCATCCCGAATACTGTCGAGACCTTTAGTTTCTTCTTCGCCGATATTGAGCAACGCAACGCGAGGATTAGCAATCCCAACGACTTCTTCTGCCAGTACGGAGCCCATGACGGCAAATTGCACCAACATCGTACTATCACAATCCACGTTAGCGCCTAAATCCAGCACCACCGTTTTGCCCTTTTGTTGATGCGGTAAAACCGTCACCAGCGCAGGACGCTCAATACCCTCAAGAGGTTTGAGCAATAACTTCGCAAGTCCCATTAGCGCGCCCGTATTACCGGCGCTCACACAGGCTTGCGCTCGACCTTCTTTCACGAGCTCCAGGGCAACACGCATTGAGCTTCCACGACTGGCGCGAACAGCTTGCGAGGGCCGGGCATCACTGGCAATAACTGACTGAGCAGGGATAATCTGCAGACGTGAACGTTGTTCGAAGTCAGCTTTGGCAAGTAATGGCGTGATTGTATCGGGATCCCCGACTAAAAGAAGTGTGAGTTGCGAATTAGAATTCAGTGCCTGCAATGCTGCAGGCACTGTCACGGTAGGGCCAAAATCTCCCCCCATGACATCTAACGCCAGGGTTAGACGTGTCAAGGTATCGTCGCTGCCCGGTTAGGTGTTTCCCCAGTTACCCGGGGAAAGCCTCACTAAGCTTCATCACGCTTGCGCTCTCTGTCTTTCTCACCGAAGCGGGAAATCCATTGAGTCATGCGTGATTACTTAGCGATTACCTTACGGCCACGGTAGAAACCGTCGGCAGTGATGTGGTGACGCAGGTGTTGTTCACCAGAAGTTTTGTCTACAGACAGGCTGGTGACTGCGGTCAGAGCGTCATGAGAACGACGCATGCCACGTTTGGAACGGGTTGGTTTATTCTGTTGTACGGCCATGGACCTTACTCCTCAATTACTTACGCTTTAAGCTGGCTAATACGGCAAATGGGTTTGGTTTTTGCGCTTCATCAGGCAATTCACCAAAGACCATGTCCGCCTCGGACACTTCACAGTGTTCAGAATCATGCACCGGAACTACCGGCAAGGAGAGGATAATCTCATCTTCAACCATTGCAAGCAGATCGATTTCACCGAACTCGTTAACCTCAATCGGCTCATACGCTTCCGGGAGTGCTTCAGCCTGCTCGTCAGAACGGACAGGACTAAAACAATATGTTGTGTGAACATGAAGTGGGAACGGTTTCCCGCAACGCTGACATTCGAGCGTAACCGACACTTTTGCATCGCCGGTTATAACGGCAAGGCGCTGGTTATCGATAGCGAACGACATGGAGCATTCCACATCACTGTCCACACTGACTACAGAATCGGCGACGCGCTCAACCAGATCAGAAGTATAGATACCTTCATAATCGAGGCGTTTTTGAGCCGTACGAACCGGATCAAGAGTCAGGGGTAATTTTACCTTTTGCATAGGGCGCGCATATTAACTTTGTAACGTCATATAGTCAAAGAAAAAGGCAGCCTGAGGTTGCCTTTTGCCAATAATTCGCACACATTGCGGGTCATCGACTTAAAATCGCTCAAGACAAGCCAATACAGCCAGCTTGTAGGACGAAGTCCATAGTTTAAAATGGCTCTCATCAATACGCTATATGCGAGGGGAAAAATATGCCTCAACTTATACTTGCCTCGACCTCTCCCTGGCGTCGCGCTTTACTTGAAAAACTGGCAATTCCGTTCGAATGCGCGGCTCCCGAGGTGGATGAAACGCCGTTACCCGGCGAAGCGCCACGCCATTTAGTCTCGCGACTGGCGCAACAAAAAGCGCAATCTCTCGCTCACCGTTATCCAGCGCATCTGATTATTGGCTCCGATCAAATTTGTGTTCTTGATGGTGAAATAACCGGCAAACCATTAACAGAAGAAAATGCGCGCCAACAATTACTCAAAGCCCGTGGCAATATTGTGACGTTTTACACCGGACTGGCGCTTTATAATTCAGCTACCGGACATTTACAAACTGAGGTCGAGCCGTTCGATGTTCATTTTCGGCATTTAAGCGAAGCGGAAATTGATGATTACCTGCGCAAAGAACGCCCGCTACATTGTGCCGGTAGTTTTAAAAGTGAAGGGTTAGGTATTGCTCTCTTTGAGCGTCTTGAGGGCCGCGATCCAAATACGCTGATCGGCCTGCCGCTGATCGCATTGTGTCAAATGCTGCGCCGGGAAGAGATGAACCCGCTGAACGCCTAGTTAATCTGCCTGATGGCGACGCGATGCGTCTTGTCAGGCCTACAGCGCATAACGCGATTGTAGGCCTGATAAGCAACGCGCATCAGGCTTTGCTGCGTAACACCTCAAGGCAGCGCTTCAACTGCTTATCCAGCGGCGCTTCAACACGCATCACTTCGCCCGTCCCCGGATGGGTGAATTTTAACGCCGCAGCGTGAAGGAACAGCCTGTTCAGTCCAGTATCCGCGAGTTGCTTATCGAACTCGCGGTCGCCATAGCGATCGTCAAAGGCGATCGGATGCCCGGCATATTGGGTATGCACACGAATCTGGTGCGTACGCCCTGTCACCGGACTACAGCGCACGAGCGTGGCAAACGCATAGCGCTCCTCCACCTTAAAGCGTGTTTCCGACGGCTTGCCTTCCTGATTCACCCGCACGATACGCTCGCCGCTTTGCAGAATATTCTTCAACAGCGGCGCCTGCACGGTTTTGACATGCGACTGCCACTGGCCTCTCACCAGCGCCAGATAGTCTTTCTGCATCCCTTTTTCACGCAACTGCTCATGCAACGAACGTAAGGCTGAGCGTTTTTTCGCCACCAGCAGCACACCGGAGGTATCGCGGTCCAGGCGATGCACCAGTTCGAGGAAACGCGCTTCCGGACGTAACGCGCGTAAGCCTTCAATAACACCAAAGCTTAATCCGCTTCCGCCATGTACGGCCGTTCCTGAAGGTTTGTTAAGCACCAGAATATGATCATCTTCATACAAAATGACATCAGTCAGCGCCGCAACCTTCTGCAGATTTGGGGAAATAGCCTCTTCTTCACGTTCGGCGACACGCACAGGTGGAATACGCACGATGTCCCCATCTTCGAGTTTGTACTCGGGTTTAATGCGTTTTTTATTCACCCGCACTTCGCCTTTACGCAAAATGCGATAAATCATACTTTTCGGCACACCCTTGAGTTGAGTACGCAAAAAGTTGTCGATGCGTTGCCCTGCTTCGTCGGCAGTAATGGCAACTGTTTTTACGGCTGGAGTCTCTGTTTTCATGGGGGCCGATTTTAAATAGCCATCAAGATTCGCGCCACACATTTTTCTATGCTTATATTAACTGCTATACCCTATTACTTAAGTTTGACATAGCCGATTTGGTGGTTATTAAACCAATCACTACGCGGAAGTGAAAAAACTGTGAGTAACCGGGTGATAAATGGCAAAAGTCATCTTGCTATAACAAGGTTAGCAGTGGAATAATGAGGTTGTTTCCGTGTTGAATCTTGTTAAAACAAGACCTTTTCCGGAATGACCCAATTTTGCCCGACCGATCATCAACGCAGCAATGGCGTAAGACGTATTGATCTTTCAGGCAGTTAGCGGGCTGCGGGTTGCAGTCCTTACCGGTAATAAGGAAGCTTTTCTGGAGAGTAACACCCAGACTGTTCCCCTGATAATTGCGCTGTGTTTCCGTATGAAATACAGGCAACCGACACTCTGCGCCTCTTTGAGCTGACGATAACCGTGAGGTTGGCGACGCGAATAGACACGAGGCCATCGGTTCACACCCGGAAAGGCATTACTCTGCCCGCAGCTTAGTCGTCAATGTAAGAATAATGAGTAAGTTACGATGAAAAGAATGTTAATTAACGCGACTCAGCAGGAAGAGTTGCGTGTCGCCCTTGTAGATGGGCAACGTCTGTACGATCTGGATATCGAAAGTCCTGGACACGAACAGAAAAAAGCCAACATCTATAAAGGTAAAATTACCCGTATTGAACCGAGTCTGGAAGCTGCTTTTGTTGATTACGGCGCTGAACGTCACGGTTTCCTTCCGTTAAAAGAAATTGCCCGCGAATACTTCCCCGCTAACTACAACTCCCATGGTCGTCCCAACATTAAAGATGTGTTGCGTGAAGGTCAGGAAGTCATCGTTCAGATCGATAAAGAAGAACGCGGCAATAAAGGCGCTGCGCTGACCACCTTTATCAGCCTGGCGGGTAGTTATCTGGTTCTGATGCCGAACAACCCGCGCGCGGGCGGCATCTCCCGTCGTATTGAAGGCGACGATCGTACCGAATTAAAAGAAGCGCTGGCAAGCCTGGAATTGCCTGATGGCATGGGGCTTATCGTGCGTACCGCAGGCGTCGGCAAATCCGCCGAAGCGCTGCAGTGGGACCTGAGCTTCCGCCTGAAACACTGGGAAGCCATCCAAAAAGCCGCTGACAGCCGCCCTGCTCCATTCCTGATCCACCAGGAAAGCAACGTTATCGTTCGCGCATTCCGTGACTATTTACGTCAGGATATCGGCGAAATTCTCATCGATAACCCGAAAGTCATGGAGATGGCGCGTCAGCACATCGCCGCGCTGGGCCGTCCTGATTTCAGCAGCAAAATCAAACTGTACACCGGTGAAATCCCGCTGTTCAGCCACTACCAAATTGAATCTCAAATTGAGTCTGCGTTCCAGCGCGAAGTGCGTCTGCCTTCCGGCGGCTCCATCGTCATCGACAGCACTGAAGCCCTTACCGCTATCGATATCAACTCCGCACGTGCTACGCGCGGCGGCGACATCGAAGAAACCGCATTCAACACCAACCTGGAAGCCGCCGATGAAATTGCTCGTCAGCTGCGTCTGCGCGACCTCGGCGGCCTGATTGTTATCGACTTTATCGATATGACACCGGTTCGCCACCAGCGTGCGGTGGAAAACCGTCTGCGTGAGGCCGTGCGTCAGGACCGAGCGCGTATTCAGATCAGCCATATTTCTCGTTTCGGCCTGCTGGAAATGTCCCGTCAGCGTCTGAGCCCGTCGCTGGGTGAATCCAGCCATCACGTCTGCCCGCGCTGCTCCGGCACCGGTACCGTGCGTGATAACGAATCGCTGTCGCTGTCTATTCTGCGTCTGATCGAAGAAGAAGCACTGAAAGAGAATACCCAGGAAGTTCACGCGATCGTTCCTGTGCCGATTGCCTCTTATCTGCTCAACGAAAAGCGTACTGCGGTCAACGCTATAGAAACGCGTCAGAATGGCGTGCGTTGTGTGATCGTGCCAAACGATCAGATGGAAACCCCGCACTATTCCGTGCTGCGCGTCCGCAAAGGCGAAGAAACGCCAACCCTGAGCTACTTGCTGCCGAAATTGCACGAGGAAGCAATGGAGCTGCCGTCAGAACAAGAGTATGTCGAGCGTAAGCAGCCAGAGCAACCGGCACTCGCGACCTTTGCTATGCCAGACGTGCCGCCAGCACCAACCGTGCAAGAGCCCGCAGCGAAAGCCGCCGCGCCTAAAGCTGCCGCCACCGTAGCAACAACCTCTCAGCCAGGTTTGATTAGCCGTTTCTTCAGCGCACTGAAGTCTATCTTCGGCGGTAACGAAGAAGCGAAGCCGGTTGAACAACCCGCACCGAAAGCTGAAGAGAAGACGGAACGTCAGCAGGACCGCCGTAAACCGCGTCAAAATAATCGCCGCGATCGTAACGATCGTCGTGATAACCGCGATAGCCGTGGCGATCGTGATAACCGTAACGAACGTGCAGAAAACGGCGAAAACCGCGATGATAATCGCCGTAACCGTCGTCAGGCCCAGCAGCAAAATGCGGAAGCACGCGATAATCGCCAGCAGTCCAGTGATGTCGCTGACAAAGTGAAATCAGGTGATGAGCAGCAGACTCCACGTCGTGAGCGCAACCGCCGCCGCAACGATGACAAGCGTCAGGCGCAGCAGGAAGTTAAAGAGCTGAACCTGGCTGAACAGCCAGCGCAGGATACCGAGCAGGAAGAGCGCGTACGTCAGCCTCAGACTCGTCGTAAACAGCGTCAGTTGAACCAAAAAGTTCGTTACACGGACAGCGCGGCGGTTGAAGCCGAAGTGGCAACTGCCGCGGTGGCAACTGAGGTCGTTGTCGCTCAACCCGTTGAGCAGCCCGTACCGGCTCCGCGTACCGAACTGGCGAAAGTTGATCTGCCAGCCGTTGTTGCACCTGAGCAGGAAGACAATAGCGAAGCGCGTGACTCCAACGGTATGCCGCGTCGTTCCCGCCGTTCCCCTCGCCATCTGCGCGTAAGTGGACAGCGTCGTCGTCGTTATCGTGACGAGCGTTATCCGGTTCAGTCTCCAATGCCGCTAACCGTCGCCTGTGCTTCTCCTGAATTAGCGTCCGGTAAAGTATGGATCAGCTACCCTATTGCTCGTCCGCAGGAGCAGCAGGTTGAAGACCAACGCGAGCAGGAAATTCGCCAGGAGCAAACTGCTTCTGTCGCGGTAGAGCCTCAGGTTGCTGCGGCTGCCGTTGAGCACATTGTGGACACTCCTGCGCAGGTTGAAGCCGTGCAGCCAGAGGAAGTTGTAGCGGAACCTCAGATTGCCGTTGTTGAAACCACGCATCCGGAAGTCATTGCGACCCCGGTTGAAGAACAACCGCAAATTATCGCTGAATCTGACGCGCCTGTAGCTGAAGAAATCGCCGCTGAAGCTGAACCTGTAGCTGAAGTCACGGTTGAAGAGCCTGTGGAAATCGTCGTCTCCCAGCCGGAGGTGGTTGAAGAAGTTGCGGAAGTAGCGCCGACTGTGGAAGAAGTCGCTGCGCCGCAGGAAGTTGTTGCCGCGCCGGTTGCAGAAGCTGAGGTCGTTAAGGCTGAAGTGGTCGCAACAAGCGTTGACGCCGAGCACCTTCACAGCCATGCGACTGCGCCGATGACCCGCGCTCCGGCGCCGGAATATGTGCCAGAAGCGCCGCGTCATAGCGACTGGCAGCGCCCGGCGTTCACCTTTGAAGGTAAAGGCGCTGCGGGTGGACACAGCGCCACGCATCAGGCCACTGCGCCAGCAACACGCCCGCAGCCGGTTGAATAAGCCATAATCAACCTCAAAGCCGACCTTAGGGTCGGCTTTTTTATATCGGCTCTACGCGTTTCATCCCGGTTAATTGCGGCATAACATCCTTCATTAACGCTAAAAATTTGCGCAACCGTGTCGGATAGTAACGCGCCCAGGGATAAACCAGATGCACCGGCAACGAGGCTGCCCGCCACTCGGGTAGCAGCATAACTAAACGTCCGTTGGCGATATCTTCTTCAACCATCCAGCTTGAAACAATCGTCACTCCCAGCCCGGCCAGCGCGGCATTTCTTGCCACATAAATACTGTCAGTACTTAATCTGGGTGAAATAGTCAGCGTGACAGGTTCATTGCGCGCCTGGTGTAGCAACGAAACGCTATGCTGAAAAAACGTGTTTACTGCAATCCACGGCAGCACGGATAATTGCTCAGGGTGCGAAATTTCACCATACTGCTCCAGCAATACAGGACTCGCCACCATGCTACGGGGAACTTCAGCCAGTAAAACTGAAACCGTGGCCGGATCGACTTCCGCGCCAACCCGAATCGCGCAATCAATATTATCGCTGAGAAAATCAACGGTTTTGTCGTTAAGCATCCACTCCACCGATAACTGTGGATAGCGCGAAAGAAACTGCAAAAGCGGCTCAAGGAGCTGTTGCTGTCCAAACGCATGCGGCGCTCGTACGCGCAACGTCCCCACCGGTTCATCTTCCGTGACATTAAGTCCATCTTCCAGCGCCAGCCAGGCATCGATGATATTTTTGGCGTGCTGGTAACCACGCTCTCCATCGTCGGTTAATTTCATCGCATGCGTGGTACGCATGATCAGTTTCACTCCAAGCAGAGTTTCCAGGGATTGTAACCGTCGGCTTACGGTCGCTTGCGTTGTTCCCATCTGTTTTGCCGCTGCGGAAAGCGATCCTGCTTCCACGATACGCACAAACGTGCGCATCAGCTCCACCCTATCTATACGTTCAGTTTTTATCATTATCAGTTTCTTCATACGCCCAGCGTATAACTGTTTTACCACTGCGCTCGCTACCGCACCACCCGCAGAAGGATAAAAATAGCCGCACATCCTGTGATTGAGGAATCATTTGTGAACACACACACCGCACTTTCTCGTTGGGTCATTTTCGTTCTGGCATCAGGTGCCGGATTCAGTGTCGCTGCTATCTACTATGCCCAGCCCCTTCTGCCTTTAATGGGTCAGGATCTGAACTTAAGTATCACCGGCATGGGACTGGTTCCAACGCTGACCCAGGCGGGATACGCGCTGGGTATTTTGTTTTTATTGCCATTAGGGGATCGTTATGACCGCCGGACATTAATCCTGCTGAAAAGTATCTCTCTTGCCGTACTGCTTCTGGCATGCAGTTTTACCGGGCAGTTGCATTCACTGCTAATAGTGAGCCTGTTGATGGGCATGGCGGCAACGATGGCGCAGGATATCGTTCCCGCGGCGGCTATTCTGGCGCCGGAAGGCAAACAAGGAAAAACGGTGGGCACGGTGATGACAGGCCTGCTGTTGGGGATTTTACTCTCGCGTACCGTCAGCGGACTGGTGGGTGAAGCGTTTGGCTGGCGTGAGATGTACCAACTTGCCGCCGCCAGTATTGCCATTATTACCGTCATTATGTGGAAGGTGCTGCCTCGTTTTACGGCCCATTCCACGCTGAGCTACCCATCATTGATGCTCTCTATGGCGCAGCTCTGGCAACGGTATCCCGCATTGCGCCGCGCGGCGCTGGCACAGGGCTTTCTGTCCATAGCCTTTAGCGCTTTCTGGTCCACGCTGGCGGTGATGTTAGCTGAACATTACCACATGGGTAGCGCTATGGCGGGCGCATTTGGTATCGCGGGAGCCGCCGGTGCGCTTGCGGCACCGCTGGCGGGTCATCTTGCCGACAAAGTGGGCGCAGCAAAAGTGACGCAGTTAGGTGCTTTGCTGGTAACCGTCTCTTTCGCACTGATGTTCTTGTTACCCGCCCTGCCAGTACAGGGGCAGTGGCTGCTGATTGCTCTTTCGGCGGTTGGTTTTGATCTCGGATTGCAATCCAGCCTCGTTGCCCACCAGAACCTGGTCTATAGCCTGGAGCCTCAGGCCCGGGGTCGTCTGAATGCGCTGCTGTTTACTATGGTGTTCATTGGTATGGCGCTGGGTTCGGTTCTCGGGAGTCAGGTCTATGCGCTGGCAAACTGGGAAGGTGTGGTGACGCTGGCAACCATCAGTGGTGCGCTGGCGCTGGTGATAAGACTGACGGGAAATCTGGCGCTTAGTAAAACAACGGTAGCCTAAAAAAATGCCCGCTCCGGGGTGTTAAGGGAGCGGGCAGACAAACATACCCAGTTTCAAGATATGTTCAAAAAGGGTTATTACCGATTAAGCTGGAACAACGACATTCCCTGCATATCGGTAAATGCTTTATAAGACGCCTGAAGTGCGGCCTGCTGCATGACGTAGGACGAAATCGCCGCATTCCAGTCGACATCCACCAGGTTGCTCATCTGTTGGGTTTGCCCTAACGCACGATCGGCTCCCAATGAATCCAGCGAGCTTAGTTCACTAAGCTGAGTACCTAATTCTGCGCGAACGGAAAGCACGTTATTCAGTGAGTTTTTCAGGCCACGATTGGTTTTATCGATAGCTGCTGCGGCTTTCTCCTTTGCCACATCATCACCCGCAATAGGAATTTTTAGCTCTGCAATCGCGCTATCCAGCATTTTGAACAGGTTCTTTTCCTGAGTGCTACCCGGTGGTTCCGGTACGGCGTTGCTGGTCAGGTTGGCGAAGATTTTGTCGCCCGTGTGACCAATGACCATGGTACGGGAAGCATCAACCTGCTGGGTCACATTTGTGGTACCGCCACTGTAGGAACCATCAGCCTGCGCAAACGGCGCGGATTCTGTTTTGTAGCCGCCAAAAATATAGCGACCATTGCCATCGGTGCTGTTCGCCAGGTTCATCAGTTGATCGCGGATCCCCTGTAAATCAGTGGCCAACGATGCACGGTCATCATCACTTAATGTACCATTCCCGGCATAAACAATTTTCTCCTGCGCAGCCTGAATAGCCGTTGTTACCTGGCTCAGTACGTTCTCTTCCAGCGAGACTTTCTGCGTCGCGAATGTACGCGCCAGCGTATACTGGCTGTTCTGCGCCTGAGCCTGAGAAAGCACGACGGCCTGCGAGGCAGCAATCGGATCGTCAGACGGGCTGATCACACGTTTACCAGTCGACATCTGCTCGCCGAACTTCATCCATTCAGCCTGAGAGTTAGTGATGCCACGCATATTCTGCTGGTACATCATCTGGGTGCTGATACGCATTGTGTCCCTCTCCCTTAGCGAATATTAATCAATGCATCAAACAGCGCATTCGCAGTTTGCAATACCTGTGCATTGGCCAGGTAATACTGCTGATAACGCTGCAAATTACCGTACTCTTCGTCGAGGTTTACCCCGGAAATCGACTGCTGCTGGTTATAAAGTTGCTTGACCACATTGTTTTGCGTGGTACTGCTGGTCTTCAGCGTCGCCGTTTTGTTGCCCACGTCGCTCACCAGGGTGGCGTAAGCGTCGTTAAAGGTTTTATTACCAACAGTTTCTTTGGTTTGCAGATCCAGCAGTTTCTGACCGTTACGGTTATCGCTTGCACCTGTATCCGCAGCAGGATCCGTATTTTTCTCTGACGCCATGGCGATTTTCGACTCGTCTGTCACCTTGACTTTCATTTCTATAATGGCGTCGCTCACCGGTTTCACGGTGAAACTGTCATTCGCTTTCGCACCAGCATTAACGGTGATCTCCATCCCGTCAAAAGACATCTTCCCACCGGTGACGGTGGCTTTAAAACTGGTGTTGTCGGCAAGTCGAGTCACCTGCCAGTCTTTGCCATCAAACACAATTTTATAATCTGTTGCCTGCACGGCAGAGCTGTCCGTCATTTTGACATCAAGCGAACCTGTCCCTTTATTCTTCGTGTTGCTGAGCACAACCGGGCTGCCGATATCGAAGAAATTCTCGCCCTTATCGCCGTTGGCATCAAAACCTGCTTTATGCTGGGTGTTAAACGCATCGGCAAATGCCAGCGCCAGTTGGCCCAGCGTGTTACGCGTTTGATCCAGCTCCTGCGAACGGAAGGTGAGCAGTCCACCCAATGAACCGGTATTCAGCAATTTCTCAGGGATCTCAACCGCTCCGGCAACACCATCTACATACGCAACGGTGGTACGCGAAGGATCGTCACTGGAGGGCACTGCCGCCAGTTGGCGCGCATTGCTGCCCTGTACCAGTGAATAACCATTCGCCATGGTTACGTTGTAAGTGCCGCCGTCCTGAACGCTGACTTCCACGCCGACAATCTGGTTCAGTTCACTGACCAGTTGGTCGCGCTGATCGAGCAAATCATTAGGGGATGCGCCAGCCCCGACACCAGTCATACGAGAAATCTGGTCGTTAAGGCTGGCGATTTGTTTCGCGTAGTTGTTGATCTGATCGACGCTGGCTTTGATAGCGGTATTAACCTGCTTATCCTGATCGCGTAGATACTGATCGGTCGTTTTAAACTGATTCACCAAACCATCAGCTTTACCAATCAGCGCCTGGCGTGCCGCCGGGTCTTCAGCATTACTGACCAGAGTTTGCAGACTGGTAAAAAAATCCTGCATTGAGGTTGAAATCGAACTGGTTTTGCTGGACAGCAGGTTGTCGATTTTCGACATTTGCTCATAACGCGTCGTCAGACCGCTGCTCTGGTTTTGCGCTGCCCGCAGCTGATTGGTGATAAACGAGTCATACTCGCGCTGTACGCCAGAAACATAGACGCCATTGCCTACCCAGCCCCCCGCACCCAGCGTGCTGTTCGCTTGCGCCATAATTGTCGTTTGCCGTGTATATCCGGCGACGTTATAGCTGGAGATGTTATTACTGGCAGTGTTCAACGCGGCCTGCGCTGCGCTGAGTCCACTCATCGCGTTATTAATCAAGCTGGACATGGAGGTTCCTTGTAATCCTTCAATACTCGTTATTATCGGCAGCAGATCGGTAGACTTGAGCTATTTAAAAGAGATTATCGATGTTCGTGCTGTAGGTTTTGCTCACCTTTTCACTCATCGATTTCAACTGCTGGATCATGCTGGTTAATTTCCGCGCATAGTTAGGATCGGTTGCGTAGCCAGCACTTTGCAGGGCCTGCGCGCCCTGCTCAGCGGTTGCAGCGGCGGTCACCGCCGCATAGCGCGGGTTACGGGAAATCAGCCCGACATAATCCGACAGCGCCTCAAGGTAAGAGCTATAGACGCGGAATTTGGCTTTCACCTTTTTCGCTTCGCCGTTTTCATATTCGGTGGTGGTGATTTCGGTCGTTGGTCCCTTCCAGCTTCCCGAAGCTTTCACGCCAAAAATGTTGAAACTCGGTTCGCCGTTTTCCCGGCGAATTTGCCGCTGGCCCCAACCGGACTCCAGCGCCGCCTGCGCCAGAATCAGATGATGCGGAACGCCGCTTTGCTGACTCGCCAGTTTTGCCGGCAGCGACAGCTGGGCGAGGAAGTCTTTACTGTCGCCCGACAGCGGCTCATCATTACTTTCCGTCGCCCTGGGGATGGCTTTGCGCACCAGTTGCGTCAGCGCCTGGTTTTGATAGCTGGTCACCGTTTCCAGCGGGAACTTCATCGGCACCTGTGGCGCATCATCAGCAGGTTGCGCTTGCCCTTGCGTCATCTGCTTAACCATCATTTCAGCCAGTCCCAGACCTTTACCTGCGGTCATCTGCTGCGCAATTTGTTGGTCATACATGCTGGTATACAAACGCGTTGAATCGCTGCTAAACATCCCATCTTTCGGCAACGCTTCACGCATGCTTTTCAGCATCATCTGCACGAACATCCCTTCAACCTGACGGGCCACGGGGCGAATATTCGCCGCCGGATCCTGACCCGCTTTCGCTTTCAGTTCGTTCAGTGCTTGCGCATCCCAGGCGGCGCTGGTCAGCAGTTTGCTGTCACCAATCATCAGATGATTTCCAGTTTGGCGCGTAAGCAACCCGCGCTCTGCATCGATTGCAGAATGGACATCAGATCCATCGGCGTCGCCCCGAGCGCATTCAACGCGCGCACGACGTTGTTCAGATTGGCGCTGGAACGTACGCTTTGCAGCGAGCCGCCGCTCTGGCGCAGATCGATCTGCGTTTGTGGCGTCACCACGGTCTGTCCGCCGCCAAACGGCGTATCCGGCTGGCTGACGTTTGCCTGGCGGTTTACCGTAATCGACAAGTTACCCTGCGCCACGGCACAGCTATCCAGCGTGACTTCACGGTTCATGACCACAGATCCCGTACGCGAGTTGATAATGACTTTCGCGTCCTGCGGCGTGACGTTCACCTCCATATTCTGGATGTCGGCAAGGAAACGTACCTGCGAACTGTTGCCGCTTGGCACACGCACTTGTATAGTCCGGGCATCCAGCGCCGTTGCGCTACCAAAGCCACGCGAGCGGTTGATTGTGTCGGTGATCTGCTGCGCCATAGTAAAATCTTCATTATTGAGCTGCAGATTAATGGTGTTGCCACCGCCGAACTGGCTGGGCAACTCACGCTCGATGGTCGCGCCGTTGGTAATGCGTCCACCATTAAGCTGGTTAACCTGCACGCTACTGCCACCCGCAGCCGCGCCCGCACCGCCAACCAGAATATTCCCCTGCGCCAAGGCATATACCTGGCTATCGACCCCTTTCAGCGGGGTCATCAGCAGCGTTCCGCCGCGCAGACTTTTGGCGTTACCCATGGAAGAGACCACCACGTCAATGGTTTGCCCCTGGCGTCCAAAGGCTGGGAACTGTGCGGTGACCATCACCGCCGCCACGTTTTTCAACTGCATATTGGTGCCGGTTGGTACGGTGATCCCCAACTGCGACAGCATGTTATTGAGCGTCTGCGTCGTAAACGGCGTCTGTGTGGTCTGGTCACCAGTACCATCCAGCCCGACCACCAGCCCGTAACCTATCAACGAGTTTTCCCGCACGCCCTGCACGCTGGTCAGGTCACGAATACGGTCGGCATGCGCAAAGGCGGTTGCCAGTACCAGTACCATTCCAACAAGAGATTTAAACACCGGGTACCTCGCTTACATCGGCGACAAGTTAAGGAAGAAACGCTGCAACCAGCCCATATTTTGCGCTTCATTGATGTAGCCGTTGCCGACGTACTCAATACGCGCATCCGCAACCTGAGTTGACGGTACGGAGTTGCTGCCACTGATGGTGCGCGGGTTAACGACTCCGGAGAAGCGAATAAACTCAGTGCCCTGATTAATGGCGATCTGTTTTTCACCCACGACATGTAAATTGCCATTCACCAGGACCTGATCGACCGTTACGGTCAACGTACCGCTGAAGGTATTGCTGGCGTTCGCGCCGCCTTTACCGTTAAAGGTGTTGCCGCCGGAGGCTTCTACGTCGGCACGTTCGTTACCAAACAGCCCTTGCAGGTAGCGCGGTACGGTATCAAAACCAAAGTTGGTCTTGCCGTCGCGGCTGGCGTTTGCCGAGGAACTTTTGCTCGCGCTGACGTTTTCCTGCAATACGATGGTCAGCGTATCGCCAATATTGCGCGGACGGCGGTCTTCGAAGAGCGGCTGATAACCGTAGTTAATCGGCTGCGCCGACTGGAAGATTGAGCCATTCGCCACCGGTGTCGGGCCTGGAACGGGTTGAGCAGACGTCGCGCCCTGCACGAGTGGCGTGGCTGGGATCCAGGCGCACCCTGTCAGTGAAACCACCAGCAGGGCTAAAATTGGGTATGGGTGAAGCGCGTATTTTCGCATTGCGGTCATCTTCAAAATCCGTGTGCCGGTGAGGCTCTCACCTCACCGGGCCCCACTTTAGAGTTGCGTCAGTTTTTGCAGCATCTGATCGGTAGTCGATACCGCTTTACTGTTGATTTCGTAAGCGCGCTGAACCTGGATCATGTTTACCAGCTCTTCCGCCACGTTGACGTTAGAGGTTTCAACATACCCCTGGTACAGCAGACCCGCGCCGTTCAGCCCCGGCGTGCTCTCATTCGGCGCGCCGGATGACTGCGTTTCGGTGTACAGATTCTCACCAATACTTTCCAGGCCGGTGTCGTTCATAAAGGTGGTCAGGTTAAGCTGCCCGACCTGAACAGGCGCAGCCTGGCCCTGTTGGGTCACGCTGACAATGCCGTCACGTCCAATGGTGATGCTGAGCGCGTTAGCCGGGATGGTGATGGCCGGCTGAACCTGAAAACCACCCGCGGTCACCAGTTGACCGTTCTGATCCACCTGGAAAGAACCGTCACGGGTATAGGCGGACGTACCATCAGGCAGCATGACCTGGAAAAAGCCCTGCCCCTTAATCGCCACATCTTTACTGTTATTGGTTTGCGACAGGTTACCCTGGCTGTGTAAACGCTCGGTTGCCACCGGACGCACACCGGTACCAATCTGCAAACCGGAAGGCAGTGTGGTTTGTTCAGAAGACTGGGCGCCAGGCTGGCGAATCGTCTGATACAACAGATCTTCAAACACCGCACGTTGGCGCTTAAATCCGTTGGTGCTGACGTTTGCCAGGTTGTTGGCAATCACATCCATGTTGGTTTGCTGCGCATCCAGGCCGGTTTTGGCGATCCATAATGAACTGATCATAAAATGTCCTGTGTTAACTCATCGACAGCAGTTGGTTAGCGCGGCCCGCGTTATCATCCACGCTACTGATAATCTTCATTTGCATTTCGAAACGGCGAGCGTTGGCGATCATGTCGCTCATCGCGGCAACCGGCTTAACGTTACTGCCTTCCAGCACGCCCGACATAACGCGAATGCTGGGGTCGGCCTGTAACGTCGCACCACGGGTAGCCTGCGCGGCCTGGGTCAGACGAAACATACCGTCATCACCACGTTGCACTTCATTCCCCGTCGCCTTGACCAGTTTCAAACGCCCAACAGGCGCAACCGTATTGGCCGGATCGCCAGGGTTAAGCGCCGAGATCGTCCCGTCAGCCGCAATGGTGACTTCGGAACCTTCCGGTACGGCTATCGGCCCGGCTTCACCGATTACCGGATGCCCCTGAATAGTCAGTTCACCCGTAGGACTTACCTGAATGGCACCATTACGGGTATACCCTTCGCTACCGTCCGCGGTTTGCACAGCCAACCAGCCATCTTGTTGCAGCGCCACGTCCAGCGGGCGGGAGGTATAGTCCATCTGGCCCGGCGTCATGTCGGCCCCTGGCGTGGAGGCCACTACCAGCGTACGCGTCGGTAAAGACAATCCTTCTACAGGAACCGCACGCAGCGCATTGAGCTGCGCACGAAACCCTGGCGTGGAGGCGTTTGCCAGGTTGCTGGCCGTCACCGCCTGTTGATTCAGCGTCTGACTGGCCGCGCCCATAGCGGTATAAATTGCGTGATCCATTAAGCCATCCCGTCAGGCGCTTAGCGCAGGTTGACCAGCGTGTTGAGGATCTGATCCTGGGTTTTGATGGTCTGCGCGTTCGACTGATAGTTACGCTGAGCGACGATCATATTCACCAGTTCTTTACTCAAATCCACGTTTGATGCTTCCAGCGCACCGTTGGTCAGTTTGCCGAAGTTACCTTCGCCTGCGGTACCCAGCAGCGCCACGCCAGAAGCCTGTGTAGCAGCCCAGACGTTGTCGCCCTGAGACGCCAGCCCTTCGTTGTTGGCAAAGTTTGCCAGCACGATCTGCCCCAGTACCTGTTGCTGTTCGTTGGAGTAATTACCGACCACGGTACCGTCATTGTTAATCTGATAGCTGACCAGATCGCCCGGCTTGTAGCCGTTCTGATTCGTGGCGACGATGTTGTTGGCGCCAGTGTTCTGCTGCATGGAGTTCAGGAAGCTCAAGGAGAAGTTCGCAGGAACTGCGCCATTGATCGTACCGGTGGAGATCTGAATTTGCGGTTGGGCATTAGCTGGACCTTCAACGGGGATTTTTGGTCCATCCGGCTTTGCTGGATCGACTGGCACCGTCCCTGCAACATAATTATTCACAGATGTCAGCGTACCGTTAGCACTAAAGTTCATCACCGCATTCTTGCTGGCAACTGAACCCGTAACGCTGGCGTCCTGGGTGTAGACATCCCATTTGTTAGGGCCTGTTTTGACATAAAAAATATTCATGTCATGGGCGTTACCCTGGCTATCGAAAACGGTAACGGTGCCTTTTTTGTTGTAGGAGTCCGCGTCGCTTGGACTAAACGGAGTTTTGGTTGGCACCTTGTCAGTGGAATTCAGGTTGATCTGCATTGACGCTGTAGTCGTGGTTTTCGCCGCCATCAGCGTATTCGGAATAGTGATCGGTGCCGGGTTAGCACCTTGCTGTATTGTCGGCGGTGTACCGCTAGCAGGATAACCTGTCAGTTGCAGCCCCTGCATGTTGACGATATTGCGGTTTTCATCGAGTTTGAACTGACCGTTACGGCTGTAGAATACAGAGCCATTGCTGTCTACCATGCGGAAAAATCCGTTCTGGCTGATAGCCACATCCAGTCCGCGTCCGGTGTTGGTGGTAGTACCATCGGTAAAATCCTGGGTAATACCCGCAACTTTAACCCCCAGTCCCACTTTAGAACCGGCGAACATATCGGCAAAAGAAGCCGTACCAGATTTAAAACCGTAGGTAGCGGAGTTGGCGATGTTATTACCAATGACATCGAGGTTGGTCGCTGCAGCGTTCAGACCGCTGACCGCTTGAGAAAAGGCCATGACTTACTCCTGATAAGTGTGTGGGCTTAGATTATTTGCCGTACTTCGTCGAGGGTGGTGGTTCCATAGGTGCCCAGGTCCAGCGTATTACCGCCGTTACTGCGAATAACACCCTGCACCAGCGCAAACTGAAGCGGCTGCGCCACCAGTTGCGTTCCGCCATTGCTGGCAGCAATTGAGACGTTATAAGAACCGCCTGGCGCATCCGTGCCATCGGTCATGGTGCCGTCCCAGGTAAAGGTATGAACACCGGCTTTCAAGCCGCCGATATCAATAGTGCGTATCACTTTGCCGTCTTTATCGGTAATCGTTGCGGTGACCTTATCTGCCGGCTGTTGCAGCTCAACGCCAAACGGCGTCGTGGTCGTTTTCGCACCCTCTTCCGTACCTTTACCGGTCAGGATGGTGGTGCCGGGGATCATTACGCCGTGACCAATCAGCGTACTGGCCTGCAGCGACTGACTGTTATCGATCTGCCCGGAAATAGACCCCAGCGTGGTGTTCAGTTTCTCAATCCCACTTACGGTACTGATTTGCGCCAGTTGGGTGGTCAGTTCGTTGTTTTGCAGCGGATTGGTTGGGTCCTGGTTTTTCAACTGTGCGACCAGCAGCGTCAGAAAACTGCTTTGCAGGTCAGCAGCATTGCTGCCCGTCAGGGAGCTATTCCCGGTAGCGGCTTTAACGCCTGCATTGCTCGGGTCATTCATGGTTACAGCAACAGACATGTGCGTCTCCTTTACTGGCCTAACGTAAGCGTTTTGAGCATCAAGCTTTTCACGGTGTTGAGCACTTCGACGTTTGCCTGGTAGCTACGCGAGGCTGACATGGTGTTAACCATCTCGCCGACGACGTCCACATTCGGCATTTTTACGTAGCCGTTCGCATCGGCCAGCGGGTTACCCGGCTCATAGACCAGCTTATCCGGCGCCTGGCTTTCAATAACGTCAGCCACTTTTACGCCGCCTGTAGCTGCACCTGGCGCGGCATCAACCTGAAAAACAACCTGCTTGGCGCGATACGGCTGACCGTCGGGTCCGGTAACGCTATCCGCATTCGCCATGTTGCTGGCCGCCACGTTCAGGCGCTTAGACTGCGCCGTCAGCGCAGAGCCTGCGATATCAAAAATATTTAACAGCGCCACGAATTAGTTCCCTCCTTGCAGCACATTCATCATGCCTTTGATTTGTCCACCCAGCGCGGTCAGCCCCATTTGATATTTGAGACTGTTGTCTGCAAATTGCGTACGCTCCCGGTCCATATCCACCGTATTGCCATCCAGAGACGGCTGGTCAGGAATGCGATAGAGCAATTCCGTAGCGGGAGCAGAAGCGGTTTGGGCCGGAATATGTTGTGCAGAGGTCAGCGTCAACGAGACGCCGCCGGTTTGTTCCCGTCCACGCACCATGACTTTTTTCAATTCACTGGCGAAATCCAGGTCGCGCGCCTGATACCCCGGCGTGTCGGCATTGGCAATGTTGGCGGCCAATATTTCCTGGCGCTGGGCGCGCAAATTCAGCGCTTCCTGTTGAAAACGTAAGGCGGCGTCGAGCTTATCGAGCATATCTCCTCCGCAAATGACAAAATTCAGCCGACAGCTTAAATCCCATTACGCGCGCGTTATCGCCGGAATAAACGCAAAATGCGTCGCTATTTGTTGCGTTGATGACTGCGTCACACAGGTAAAATCCTGTCACTACCTGAAAAAGCGCGAGGTTTTGATGCAAACGTTTAAACGTGGAATAGTTGTGGCAGCACTGCTGTTCAGCCCTATGACGCTGGCGCAAGACCTGAATTCACAGCTAACGGCATGGTTTTCCCAACGTCTGGCCGGATTTAGCGATGAGGTGGTCGTCTCTATCCGTACGTCGCCTAATCTGCTGCCCAGTTGCGAACAACCCGCATTCAGCGTGTCAGGCAACGCGAAACTGTGGGGCAATGTGAACGTGCTGGCCCGCTGCGCCAACGAGAAACGTTATCTGCAGGTGAATGTCCAGGCCACGGGAAACTATGTGGTTGCCGCTGCGCCCGTCGCTCGGGGCAGCGCGCTAACCTCGGCCAGCGTGACGTTAAAGCGAGGTCGGCTGGACCAACTGCCGCCGCGCGCCGTGTTAGATTTGAATCAGGTGCAGGACGCGGTGAGTCTACGCGATCTGGTTCCAGGTCAGCCGATACAGCTTTCAATGTTGCGCCAGGCCTGGCGGATCAAAGCCGGTCAACGCGTACTGGTTATCGCCAACGGCGATGGTTTTCGGGTGAATGCCGAAGGTAAAGCACTGAACAATGCCGCCGTCGCACAGAATGCGCGAGTGCGGATGATTTCAGGCCAGGTGGTGAGCGGCATCGTCGATTCTGATGGGAATATTCTTATTAACCTATAATAGGTTAAAGATTTTTTAGCGTGTGCCGATAGATAAACAACCAATGATTACAGCGGGCCGCTATAGCGTAACCCCTCGATGAGGATAAACAAAATGAGCATTGATCGTACCTCACCATTGAAGCCAGTCAGTACCGTTCAGCCACGTGAAACCAGCGATGCGCCGGTACAAAAAGCGCGGAAGGAAAAAACCACCGCGACAAACAGCACCAGCGTCATGCTGAGCGACGCCCAGGCCAAACTGATGCAGCCCGGCACCAATGACATCAATATGGAACGCGTCGAAGCATTGAAAACTGCGATCCGTAACGGTGAGTTGAAAATGGATACCGGAAAAATTGCCGACTCGCTTATTCGCGAGGCACAGAGCTACTTACAGAGTAAATAAAGTATGACTCGTTTGTCAGAAATACTTGATCAGATGACAACCGTCCTCAATGACCTGAAAACGGTAATGGATGCTGAGCAGCAGCAGCTCTCCGCAGGATATATCAACGGTAGCCAGCTACAGCGTATTACAGAAGAAAAAAGCTCTTTGCTGGCAACCCTTGATTATCTGGAGCAGCAACGCCGTCTGGAGCATGACGCCACGCGTAGCGCCAACGATGAGATTGCTGAACGCTGGCAGACGATCACCCAAAAAACGCAGCATTTGCGTGACCTCAACCAGCACAACGGTTGGCTGCTGGAAGGGCAGATTGAGCGTAATCAGCAAGCGATTCAAGTGCTGAAACCGCACCAGGAACCGGCGCTGTATGGCGCAAACGGTCAAACCTCTGCTGCGCACCGCGGCGGGAAAAAATTCTCTATTTAATGCCAGCCTGATCGCTCACAGTTTTCAGGCCAGCGCGTTCTGCAGGCCGGATACGGCGTAACGCCGCCATCCGGCAATGTCTGTTACGCCGTCCGGCGCACAAACTCTTTCACTTTAAAGCCCAGCACAGCAAGTGCGGCGAAGTAAGCTGCAATCCCAGCCACCACGACGGCCATCAGACGCAGTAAACGCCACAACATCGTTCCCTGCGACCAGTCCGGCATGATATTGAGCATCCCAAACAGCACCGCTGACATCACCAGTACGGAAATCACCAGACGCGCCAGGAACCAGGCCCAGCCCGGTTGCGGGGTAAAGATTTTCTGTTTACGCAGTTGCCAGTAAAGCAGTGAAGCGTTCAGACATGCCGCCAGACCAATCGACAGCGACAGCCCGGCATGCTTCAGCGGCCCGATAAACGCCAGGTTCATCACCTGAGTCATAATCAGCGTCACTATCGCAATTTTCACCGGCGTTTTAATATCCTGGCGCGAGTAAAAGCCAGGGGCCAGAACTTTCACCACGATCAAACCAATCAAACCGACCGAGTATGCCACCAGCGCGCGCTGGGTCATGGCGGCATCAAAGGCGGTAAATTTACCGTACTGGAACAGAGAAACCGTCAGTGGTTTAGCCAAAATGCCCAACGCCACGGCGCTGGGTAATGCCAGCAGAAAACACAGACGCAGCCCCCAGTCCATCAGACGACAATACTCATCATGATTCCCGCTGGAAAAGCTTTTGGACAGCGATGGCAGCAGAATGGTCCCCAGCGCCACGCCAAGCACACCGGACGGAAACTCCATCAGACGGTCGGCATAGTACATCCATGAAACCGAGCCGGAGGCCAGAAACGAGGCGAATATGGTATTGATGATCAGTGAAATCTGGCTGACGGATACCCCGAGTATCGCCGGCCCCATTTGTTTGACGACGCGCATCGCCCCCGCATCGCGGAAGTTCACGCGGGGCAGCACCAGCATGCCAATTTTCTTCAGATGTGGCAGTTGATAAACCAGCTGCAGCACGCCACCGACGGTCACGGCCCACGCCAGCGCCAGCACTGGAGGATTAAAATAAGGCGCGGCAAACAGCGCAAAACCGATCATGCTGATATTCAAAAAGGTCGGCGCAAACGCCGGAATAGAAAAGCGGTTCCAGGTGTTAAGGATTGCGCCGACCAGCGAGGCCAGTGAAATCAGCAGGATATAAGGAAAGGTGATCCGCAGCAGTTGGGTAGTCAACGCAAATTTGTCAGCGGTGTCGGCAAACCCAGGTGCAGTGACTAAAATCACCCACGGCGCAGCCAGCATCCCGGCAACCGTCACCACGGCCAGCGCCAGCGTCAGCAGCCCGGATACATAGGCAACAAACACGCGGGTAGCATCTTCACCCTGCTTACTTTTGTATTCAGCCAGAATAGGCACAAACGCCTGAGAAAATGCGCCTTCAGCAAAAATTCGGCGCAGCAGGTTTGGAAGTTTGAAGGCCACAAAAAAGGCATCGGTCGCCATCCCTGCGCCAAAGATTCTGGCGACAATCGCATCACGCGCAAAACCCAGCACACGTGAAAACATCGTCATCGAGCTGACGGCTGCCAGCGACTTTAATAAATTCATCTATGTTGTATTCCAGACCCTGAGGCAAATCCCCGTATAACCAACATCGCCATCCGGCAATGTCACTATGTCACTGTGCCTGATGGCGACGCCGCAGCGTCTTATCAGGCCTACAAGCCAGCCTATGGTTGAAAAGAGGTGTTATTTTGAGTTGGCATATAGTACCTGGATTACAATGAATTACTACCGCCAGTTGTTACAGGGGGTTATTCAGCCATCGCCTCCCGCCATAGCTTTTCGACAACACGCTGGGCCAGTAGCGCCTGCTCGCCTGCCGTCTGAGGAACCGTCTGATTTTGCACACACTCAATGAAATGCCGCGCACATCCGGCAAAACCTCGCTGTTCTAAGGTCGTTTGCCAGCCTGCTATCGGCTTGTGTACAACACCTTGCCCGCGTTCTTCCCGCCATTCCCGCATATCCGTGACGTCAATCAGGCCCCCATCGGTCACCGCCTGAACGCTCTCACGCTGGCTACCGGCCCGGCGATGCATGCTGGTTGTAATCTGTAGCTGATCGACAGAAAAATGGTGCTCGGCATAAAGCATTGCGCCAGAGTCATTAGTCAGCAGAGTGCCACTATTTAACTGCGCGTTCCCGCCCGCCAGCCACAGCGCGGTATCGACCACGTGCAGATAATCGTCCAGCAGGGTGAAACGCAGGTCATGCGGTCCCACGCTGTCCGAACGATGCTTATCCATACGTACAGACGCTGCATTGCCCAGATGCGCCTTAAGATCCTGATACAGTGGCGCAAATCGGCGGTTAAAGCCGACCATCAACGTCAGTTTTTTCCGCGCGGCCAGCTCGACCAGTTGTTCAGCCTCACGCAGGTTTTCCGCCAGCGGTTTATCCACACACACATGGACCCCGGCATTCAGGAGTTCACTGACTACCGCAAAGTGCGTCGCGGTGCTGGAATGGACGAAAACCGCGTCGCAGGTTTTCGCCAGATTCACCAGGGAGTCAACGTAGGGTATGCGCCAGGTCTCACAGACACGCAGCGCTTTTTCCTGCGAAGGCGAAAACGCGCCTTGCAGCGTCCAGTCAGCGGAACTGCCCAGTACGGGCAGCCAGGCTTTTTGTGCAATGCCACCCAGACCGACAACGCCGATACGTAATTTATTCACGTTAGTCTCCCAGGTGCGCCAACAAAGAATCCAGCCGCTGCTTAAGTTCCGCGACTTCTGTTTCCAGGGCTTCAACGCGCGCCTGCAGATCGCCAGACGCAACCGGGAGTTCATCTGCCGCAGCGATGGGCTCATCAACATCACCGCAAAACAGGTGCATATAGCGACTTTCACGTTTACCCGGCTCGCGCGCCAGACGGATCACATAAGGACCATCTTCACGGGTCGCCAGTTTTTCCAGCGTCGACTCCACTTCAGCCATATCGCTGAATTCGTACATTCGCGATGCACGGCTTCGCAGTTCGCCCGGCGTTTGCGCGCCACGCAGCAACAGCGTGGTAACCAGCGCCACCTCGCCCGCACTGAGTTTCAGATTGCCAAATTCAGAGTTGCAGAAACGCTGCTCATATTTCGTGACGCGATTTCCAAAGCCGCTCACCGTACGCAGAAAATGCCGCTTCACCAGGTTATCAAGCTGATCCTGCACTTCCGATTCCGATAGATTCATCACCGGTTCACGATTCGTTTTTTGATTGCAGGCGGTGACGACGCCATTGACAGAAAGCGGGTATTGTTCCGGCGTGGTGACCTGTTTCTCTAACAAACAGCCAATCACGCGTGCTTCGGTGGCGGTTAATTCGTATTTCATCGTTTTCTCCATTACTCAGGCTAACCTGAAACTTAGCGGCCAGGGGTCCATTCTGATGTGGTCAACGCCGTCAGCACGTGATCGCGCCACTGCCCGTCAATCAGCAGGTAATCTTTGGCATACCCTTCTTTTTCAAAACCCAGTCGGGCCAGCAAGTCACCACTACGTTTATTGTGTGGCATATAGTTCGCCATAATGCGGTGAATATGCTGCGTGCGCTGCATATAACGAATGGCCGAGGTTAAGGCTTCGTACATCAGCCCCTGCCCCTGCCACTTTTGCGCAATGGAATAGCCGAGATAACAGGCGTGGAAAGATCCCCGCACTACGTTCGAGAAATTCGCGACGCCGATAATCTCTTTTTCTTCCGGATCGAGCAGCGCAAAATAATACGCGGTGCCTTGTTTATGAAACTCAGAGATCATACTCAGACGCGCCTGCCAGCCGGAGGGATAACAGTGGCTTTCATCGCGAATAGGTTCCCAGGGTTTTAAGAAATGACGATTTTCTGCGTAATAATCTGCCAGACGCCAGGCATCACGCTCGTGCACCAAACGCACGACCAGGCGGTCCGTGGTTAAGCGCACTTTTGGCACGTTACTGCGATAGCCAAACATTCTATACCTACTCCTTCCCGTAACGTCTTCAATACGCTATTCGCGATACTATACCTGTGCAAATATGCCCTTTGAAAAGAGCAAATTGCCATTTTTTGAATTATTCACACATTTTGATGAAAACTCTCTATCAAGACGGACTTTTGATAAAAAAATATTGTCCCGCCAAGGGTGGGAAAAGCGATGACGACACCGCAGAATAGGAGGTGCTTATCTTTTAAACTCTAACCAGAGTGACGAGTTTTTCCCGGGAGGGGAAATGTCGCAAGTCTCGCAGGCAAGGAACCTGGGTAAATACTTCCTTCTCATCGATAATATGCTGGTCGTGCTGGGTTTCTTCGTCGTTTTCCCGCTGATCTCAATTCGCTTCGTCGACCAAATGGGCTGGGCTGCCGTTATGGTCGGGATCGCGTTAGGATTGCGTCAATTTATTCAGCAGGGTCTGGGTATTTTTGGCGGCGCTATTGCTGACCGTTTCGGCGCAAAACCAATGATCGTCACCGGTATGCTGATGCGCGCCGCCGGGTTCGCCACCATGGGTATTGCCCACGAGCCGTGGCTGCTATGGTTTTCCTGTTTTCTCTCCGGATTGGGCGGCACGCTGTTCGACCCTCCCCGCTCGGCGCTAGTGGTCAAACTGATCCGCCCGGAAAAGCGCGGGCGTTTTTTCTCTATCCTGATGATGCAGGATAGCGCAGGCGCCGTGGTTGGCGCGTTACTTGGCAGTTGGCTGTTACAGTACGATTTTCGCCTGGTCTGCGCGACAGGAGCCATTTTGTTTGTTCTGTGCGCGGCGTTTAACGCCTGGCTACTCCCGGCATGGAAATTGTCGACGGTGAAAATTCCGGTGCGTGAAGGGATGGGCCACGTGATGCATGACAAACGTTTTGTCACCTATGTTCTGACGCTGGCGGGTTATTACATGCTGGCGGTACAGGTGATGTTAATGCTGCCAATCATGGTGAACGACATCGCTGGCTCGCCTGCCGCGGTGAAATGGATGTATGCCATCGAAGCATGCCTCTCGTTAACGCTGCTCTACCCGATTGCCCGCTGGAGTGAAAAACGTTTTCGCCTTGAACATCGCCTGATGGCCGGTCTGCTGGTAATGTCTCTCAGCATGATGCCCATCGGTCTGGTCGGCAATCTACAGCAGCTATTCACGCTGATCTGCACCTTCTATATTGGCTCGATCATCGCCGAACCGGCGCGTGAGACCCTGAGCGCCTCGCTGGCCAATGCACGGGCTCGAGGAAGTTACATGGGCTTCAGCCGACTGGGCCTCGCCATCGGCGGCGCAATTGGTTATGTCGGCGGCGGCTGGCTGTTTGATATGGGCAAAGCCCTGGCGCAGCCTGAATTGCCATGGATGATGCTCGGTATTATCGGCTTCATCACCTTCCTGGCTTTGGGCTGGCAATTCAGCCATAAACGCCCAACGCGCGGCATGCTGGAACCCGATGCCTGATAGCTAATCCGACGCTCGGGCACTTTTCAGTTTTTTCTGCTGGTGCCCGGGGCGCTGGTACTCGATGATGCTTTGTGTCACGATTACGCCACAAGCATCATGTTGAGGAACCCCATGAAAAAGCTTTTTTTTGCCGCTGCACTGATTGTCGGCGGCCTGTTGGTTGGTTGTAATCAACTCACGCAATATACGGTTAGCGAGCAAGAGATTAATCAGGCGCTGGCGAAGCATAACAACTTTTCTAAAGATATCGGTTTACCCGGCGTCGCTGAGGCACACATCGTGCTGAGCAACCTCGCCAGTCAGATAGGGCGTGAAGAGCCTAATAAAGTGACTCTGACGGGTGATGCCAACCTGGACATGAATTCCCTGTTTGGCAGTCAGAAAGCCACCATGAAGCTGAAGCTCAAAGCCTTACCGGTCTTCAATAAAGAGAAAGGCGCGATTTATTTGCAAGAGATGGAAGTCGTGGACGCGACCGTGACACCAGAAAAAATGCAGTCGGTACTGCAAACGCTGATGCCGTATTTAAACCAATCGCTGCGTAATTACTTTAACCAACAACCTGCCTACATTCTGCAGGATGACAGCAGCCAGGGTGAAGCGCTGGCGAAAAAACTGGCGAAAGGTATAGAAGTGAAACCGGGTGAAATCATTATCCCCTTCACCGACTAATATACCAGAGGGCGCTGATGCGCCCTTTTTTTTCGTGCAAACGAAAACGTTTCCGCTTATCCTTTGTTTCCGGCAAAAAAGACAATCCTCAGCCGGAGCATATTGATGACTGCACCATCCCAGGTTTTAAAGATCCGCCGCCCAGACGACTGGCATCTTCACTTTCGCGATGGCGACATGTTAAAAACTGTCGTGCCCTATACCAGTGAAATTTACGGCCGCGCCATTGTCATGCCGAACCTGGCACCGCCCGTCACCACAGTAGATGCAGCTATCGCTTATCGCCAACGCATTCTTGACGCGGTACCTGCCGGACACGACTTCACACCTTTAATGACCTGCTACTTAACGGATACGCTGGATCCCAATGAGCTGGAGCGTGGTTTCAACGAAGGCGTGTTCACCGCCGCGAAACTCTACCCGGCTAATGCCACCACCAACTCAACGCATGGCGTAACCTCCATTGACGCCATCATGCCGGTGCTGGAACGGATGGAAAAATTGGGTATGCCGCTGTTGGTGCATGGTGAAGTGACGCATGCGGATATCGATATTTTCGATCGCGAAGCACGCTTTATTGAGACAGTGATGGAACCGCTGCGTCAGCGTTTGACTGCGCTGAAAGTGGTGTTTGAACATATCACCACTAAAGATGCTGCCGAATATGTGCGCGACGGTAACGAGCTTCTCGCCGCTACTATTACGCCACAGCATTTAATGTTTAACCGCAACCACATGCTGGTCGGCGGCATTCGCCCGCACCTGTATTGTCTGCCAATCCTTAAACGTAACGTCCACCAACAGGCGCTGCGTGAACTGGTCGCCAGCGGATTTAGCCGTGCATTCCTTGGTACTGACTCAGCGCCACATGCGCGTCATCGCAAAGAATCCAGTTGCGGCTGTGCCGGGTGTTTTAACGCCCCGACCGCGCTGGGCAGCTATGCCACCGTATTTGAAGAGATGAATGCGCTGAGCCATTTTGAAGCCTTCTGCTCACTCAATGGTCCGCAATTCTATGGTCTGCCGGTGAATGAGACTTTTATTGAGCTTGAACGCGTGGAGCACCATGTCCCGGAGAGCATTGCGCTGGCAGATGACACACTGGTGCCTTTCCTGGGTGGCGAAACGGTACACTGGTCAGTAAAAAGCTAAAAAAAGTGTAGCCAATTGATTTGAATAACTGTATAAATAAACAGTATATTCAACAAGGGGCTATTATGCGTATTGAAGTCACTATTGCCAAAACTTCACCTTTGCCTGCCGGTGCGATTGACGCACTGGCAGGTGAACTCTCCCGTCGTATTCATCATCATTTTCCGGATAACGAAGGTAACGTTACTGTCCGTTATGCCGGGGCTAACAATCTGTCGGTAATTGGCGCGACCAAAGAGGATAAAGAACGCATCAGCGAGATCCTGCAGGAGACCTGGGAAAGCGCGGATGACTGGTTTATCAACGAATAAATAATGATATGCAGTGATGTTTGTTTGCCGGGTCGCCCCGGCTTTTTTATACGCACAGTTTTTAAAACAAATGCAGATTCAACCTTGCCGGCATTTAATTTAATATTAATTTCCTGGTCATCTTTTAACCAGAACAACAAAATAATTGTGCAACTTGCTAAAAAAAAATGAATGACATGTTGTTTTATTAGTCAGATAACGCTGAAAACCAAAAATTTATGCGCAGCCCTCTTTAAATTTTCAATGAATACCCTTATTTATTGATATACTGAAGTTGCTTCAGAAAAAAAATGCATTGAACCTCGAAAACCGTTGTCTAGTAACACGAATTAGGGGGCATGATGGAAAAGAATAATGAAGTCATTCAGACTCATCCGCTTGTAGGATGGGACATCAGCACCGTTGATAGCTACGATGCGCTGATGCTGCGTTTGCACTACCAGACCCCGAATCGACCGGACCCGGATGGGACTGAAGTTGGACAAACGCTCTGGTTAACCACTGATGTTGCCAGGCAATTTATTTCGATATTAGAAGCAGGAATCGCCAAAATTGAATCCGGCGATTACCAGGTAAATGAGTATCAGCGCCATTAAATCTGATACATCCAACCATCAAAAGGCACCTTAACGGTGCCTTTCTTATTTCCAGGTTGAATATTCCGGGTCAGTTATTTACCCTGCTACTATCGCGATTGCAGAGAGAAGCGGATGAAATACGACTTAATCATTATTGGCAGCGGTTCCGTGGGTGCCGCAGCCGGATACTATGCCACTCGCGCCGGTCTGAACGTTCTGATGATCGATGCGCATATGCCACCGCATCAACAGGGGAGCCACCACGGCGACACACGATTAATTCGTCATGCATATGGCGAAGGTGAAAAATACGTTCCGCTGGTACTGCGTGCGCAGACATTGTGGAATGAACTTTCGACCCAAAATGAAGAACCGATTTTTGTTCGCTCCGGTGTGATCAACCTAGGTCCGGCTGATTCAACCTTCTTAGCCACCGCAGCGCAAAGCGCGAAACAGTGGCAACTCAACGTCGAACATCTTGATGCCGCCGCCATCATGGCTCGCTGGCCCGAGATTCGTGTACCTGAAAATTATATTGGTCTGTTTGAAGCTGAGTCGGGCTTTTTGCGTAGTGAGTTAGCGATTAAAACCTGGATCCGCCTGGCTGAAGAAGCGGGCTGCGCACAGCTGTTTAAATGCCCGGTCACGGCCATTCATCATAGTGATGATGGCGTCACGGTAGAAACCGCCGACGGTGACTACCACGCCAAAAAAGCCCTGGTCAGTGCCGGGACATGGGTGCAGGCATTAGTACCGGAACTGCCGATACAGCCAGTGCGCAAAGTGTTCGCATGGTATCAGGCCGATGGCCGCTATAGCGGTAAAAATAACTTCCCGGCCTTTACCGGCGAGTTGCCAAATGGCGATCAGTACTACGGTTTTCCGGCAGAAAACGACGAACTGAAAATTGGTAAGCACAATGGCGGACAGGTAATTCACGCTGCCGAAGAGCGCAAACCGTTTGCCGCTGTGGCCAGCGATGGCTCCGAAGCTTTCCCATTCCTGCGTACAGTTCTGCCAGGCATTGGCTGTTGTCTACACGGCGCATCCTGCACTTACGATAATTCGCCGGATGAAGACTTTATCATTGATACGCTACCTGAGCATGACAATACCCTGATCATCACCGGTCTGAGCGGGCATGGTTTTAAGTTTACCTCCGTACTGGGGGAAATCGCAGCAGATTTTGCGCAGGACAAAGCGCCAGCCTTTGACCTGACACCATTCAGGTTGAGTCGCTTTAAGTAATAATGCATTAATGGCCTCATGGTGAGGCCATTTTTAATGACAGGAATAACATTGATGCGGCGCATCTTTCATTATCTGGTAAATAATATTCGTGAGCATCTTATGCTCTACATTATTTTATGGTCGCTGCTGGCAATTATGGATGTGATATATATTATGTTTTTCTGATCGTATCTCGCTGACATTAATTGACAAAAACTGATGCTTACTTAATTTTCATTGCAATAAACTGAACAAGAAAAACCCCATTCGCACCGTGTAATAAAGCCATCCCCTCGCACATTCTCTCTAATCATTTGATGATTATGTTCATACTCAATCAATTTAATTGATTTAAAAATAAATATCATCACCATTGTTATTTATTAGTTGCATTAATGTCTTTTACACGCCATTTTTATTCACTCCTGAAATATCTCGCGGTGTTCTTATGCAATACACTAATAGTCCACAGCGCTATGGCGTGGTGTCAGTCGCGTTACATTGGCTGGTTGCGATTGCTGTATATGGCATGTTTGCGTTGGGTTTATGGATGGTCACGCTCAGCTATTACGATGGCTGGTATCACCAGGCCCCTGAACTGCATAAAAGCATCGGAATCCTGCTCATGATGGGGCTGGTCATCCGCGTTGTCTGGCGGTTGTTCTCCCCTCCTCCTGCTGCGCTGACAAGCTATTCCCGTTTAACCCGCATCGCAGCGGCAATGGGCCACCTTACACTCTACGCCCTGCTCTTTTCGATTGTTATCAGCGGTTATCTGATCTCGACCGCAGATGGCAAAGCGATAAGCGTATTTGGTTGGTTCGATATTCCCGCCACTCTTGCCAACGCGGGCGCTCAGGCCGACCTTGCCGGCAGCTTGCACCTGTGGCTTGCATGGAGCGTGGTGGTTTTATCGCTTCTTCATGGGCTTATGGCCCTGAAACATCACTTTATCGATCACGACGATACCCTGAAGCGCATGTTGGGAAAATCGTCATCTGACTATGGAGCTTAAAATGAAAAAAAACCTGCTGGGATTGACACTCGCCTCTCTGTTATTCACGACCGGCTCAGCCATGGCGGCAGATTACAAAATTGACAAAGAGGGACAGCATGCCTTTGTTAATTTCCGTATTCAGCACCTGGGTTACAGCTGGTTGTATGGCACGTTTAAAGATTTCGACGGTACATTCACCTTTGATGAAAAAAATCCTGCTGCCGATAAGGTCAACGTCACCATCAACACCAACAGTGTTGACACCAATCACGCCGAACGTGACAAACACCTGCGCAGCGCAGAGTTCCTTAACGTGGCCAAATTCCCGCAGGCGACCTTTAGTTCCACCAGCGTGAAGAAAGAGGGGAACGACCTCGATATCACCGGTAATCTGACCCTGAACGGCGTCACCAAACCGGTTACACTGGATGCGAAACTGATTGGTCAGGGTGGCGACCCATGGGGTGGCACGCGCGCCGGTTTTGAAGCGCAAGGCAAAATTAAGCTGAAGGACTTCAACATCACCACCGATCTCGGCCCTGCTTCGCAGGAAGTCGATTTAATCATCTCAGTGGAAGGTGTGCAGCAGAAGTAACGTATGCGTGTTGCCGGATGAGGTGACAGCCATCATCCGGCAAAATTTTATTGCGCGGGATCCGGAATACCCAGTTTGGTATTCAGACGACCGCGGGATTTATTAAAGATTTTGTTGCCATTTTCACGCCCGGCGCGACGACGTCGTTGCTCTTCTTCTGGCAACTCACTCTCTTCGCAACACAGCTCACTGCAGCAGCCTTTATACTTCTGCGCGCAAGCCGGGCACTGAATAAATAGCAAATGGCAGCCATCATTTTTACAATTAGTGTGGCTGTCGCATGCGGTTCCGCACTGGTGACAATGCGCGATAATATCCTCAGAGATCCTTTCTCCCATACGCTCATCAAAAACGAAATTCTTGCCGATGAAACGTACCGGAAGCCCCTGTTCACGCGCCTTGCGGGCATATTCAATAATACCCCCCTCAATGTGCCAGACTTTGCTAAATCCGTTGTGTTTCATCCAGGCGCTGGCCTTCTCACAGCGGATCCCGCCCGTGCAGTACATAACGATCTTTTTATCTTTATGCTCCTGCATCATTTCAACCGCTTTCGGCAACTGGTCACGGAATGTGTCTGCCGGGATCTCAAGCGCGTTCTCGAAATGCCCCACCTCATATTCATAGTGGTTGCGCATATCGATGAATACCGCGTCAGGATCGTCCAACATGGCGTTCACTTCAGCCGCCTTCAGGTAGTCACCCACGTCGCTGGCGTTAAAGTCAGGATCATCAATCCCGTCCGCCACAATGCGTTCGCGGACTTTCATGCGCAGCACCCAGAACGATTTTCCGTCATCGTCCAGGGCGATATTAAGACGTAATCCATCCAGGGCAGGATTGAATGCATACAGCTGTTGGCGAAATGCATCCACGTTGCTTTGCGGCACGCTAATTTGCGCGTTAATGCCTTCATGGGCAAGATATACACGCCCGAACACATTCAACGCAGTGAACAGTTGGTACAGCGCATCACGCGTATGCTGCGGGTCATCGATGGTGAAATATTTATAAAACGAGATCGTCGTGCGCGGCTCAGTCTCGGCCAGCATTTTGGCTTTGAGCGCGTCGTTCGAAATGCGGTTGTGTAACACTGGCATGGTGTACGTATCCTGCAAATAGGGAGTAAATGAAAATCGGCGGCATCATAAAGCAAACATCGCCAATTTACATCCACACATTTTACGCTACATTTCATACTTCACGATAAAAACACAACAACAATTGCCGATTTAATCACCGTTCTCCCGTCACAAATTTTTGATACGCGCGAAAAAATGCGACAATACAGGGAATTGGTCGTTTGAAGACAGGATAGACATGACGAATTTACCCAAGTTTTCGGCTGCACTACTGCATCCACGTTATTGGTTAACCTGGCTGGGTATTGGCATCCTTTGGTTAATCGTGCAGTTACCCTACCCGGTACTTTACAAGTTGGGCTGTGCGTTAGGTCGTCTGGCGTTACGTTTGATGAAACGCCGGGCAAAAATCGTTTCACGTAATCTGGAGCTGTGCTTCCCGCAGATGAGTGAGCAGGAACGCCAGCAGATGGTCGTCAGGAACTTCGAGTCCGTCGGCATGGGCGTGATGGAAACCGGGATGGCCTGGTTTTGGTCCGATAAGCGCATTTCACGCTGGACAGAAGTGATTGGGATGGAACATATCCGTGACGTTCAGGCGCAAAAGCGGGGGATCCTGTTAGTCGGCCTACACTTTCTGACCCTGGAACTGGGTGCACGTCAGTTTGGTTTGCAGGAGCCAGGTATCGGTGTGTATCGTCCTAATGACAACCCACTGCTCGACTGGTTACAGACCTGGGGCCGCATGCGCTCTAATAAATCAATGCTTGATCGTAAAGACCTGAAAGGAATGATTAAAGCGTTGAAAAAAGGCGAAGTGGTCTGGTACGCACCGGATCATGACTACGGCCCTCGCGCCAGCGTGTTTGTACCGCTGTTTGCCGTTGAACAGGCCGCTACGACCTCCGGGACCTGGATGCTTTCACGCATGTCGAATGCCTGCCTGGTCCCATTTGTTCCTCGCCGTAAGCCCGACGGTAAAGGGTATCAACTGATTATGCTACCGTCAGAGTGTTCACCGCCGTTAGACGATGCGGAAACCACGGCTGCATGGATGAATAAGATCGTTGAACAATGCATCATGATGGCCCCAGAACAGTATATGTGGCTGCATCGTCGCTTCAAGACTCGTCCTGAAGGCGCCCCTTCCCTGTACTAACACGCGGTTGCAGTCCAGTGGGCTGCAACCCCTCCTTACTCGCTTTAGGTTTAACTGCTATCCGCATTGCAGCAACTATCAACCGGGCGCATAATTAGTCTGCTTACTTATATTCAATCGATAGCGTATACAGCGCCTCACACTGCGGATCGTTATGTCACCCTCAGATGCCCCCATAAACTGGAAACGCAACCTCACCGTTGCCTGGTTGGGTTGTTTTTTAACCGGCGCAGCATTTAGCCTGGTCATGCCCTTTTTGCCCTTGTACGTTGAGAGTCTCGGCGTCACGGGCCATAGCGCCCTGAACATGTGGTCAGGTCTGGTGTTCAGCATCACCTTTTTGTTTTCAGCTATCGCCTCCCCTTTCTGGGGTGGCCTTGCCGACCGCAAAGGGCGAAAAATCATGCTGCTGCGTTCCGCGTTGGGTATGGCTATTGTGATGCTGCTGATGGGGCTGGCGCAAAATATCTGGCAGTTCCTGGTTCTGCGCGCGCTGTTGGGTCTGCTCGGCGGTTTCATTCCCAACGCCAATGCGTTGATCGCCACCCAGGTTCCACGCAATAAAAGCGGCTGGGCGCTGGGAACGCTCTCTACCGGCGGCGTCAGTGGCGCACTGCTCGGGCCGCTGGCAGGTGGACTACTCGCTGACCAGTATGGATTGCGTCCCGTATTCTTCATTACCGCCAGCGTACTGCTGGTCTGTTTTATCCTAACGCTATTTTTTATCCGCGAGCGTTTTCAGCCGGTAAGCAAGAAAGAGATGCTGCACATACGTGAAGTCGTGGCCTCGTTAAAAAATCCCAAACTGGTGCTGAGCCTGTTTGTCACCACCTTAATCATTCAGGTGGCGACCGGTTCCATTGCGCCAATCCTGACGTTATACGTGCGGGAATTAGCCGGAAACGTCAGTAATATCGCGTTCATTAGTGGGATGATTGCCTCCGTACCCGGCGTAGCGGCGTTAATCAGTGCCCCAAGGCTTGGCAAACTCGGTGACCGGATTGGCCCGGAGAAGATCCTGATCGTCGCACTGATTATTTCCGTGCTATTGCTGATTCCGATGTCATTTGTACATACGCCCTGGCAATTGGGCGTTCTGCGTTTTTTATTGGGTGCTGCCGACGGCGCTCTGCTCCCGGCGGTGCAAACGCTGCTGGTCTATAACTCAACCAATCAAGTTGCCGGGCGTATTTTCAGTTACAACCAGTCATTTCGCGACATCGGCAACGTAACGGGACCATTAATGGGGGCGGCAATATCCGCCAATTACGGCTTTCGCGCGGTTTTCTGCGTGACCGCGGGGGTTGTACTATTTAACGCGATCTATTCGTGGAATAGCCTGCGCCGTCGCCGGAGCGCTGAGCTCGCTGGATGATTTGTCTATATTGCCTGAATCCGAAGAGTAAACTTTGCGTTTTCAGGCAGTATTCATTTTACTTTTAATGATAATAGTAACACACCTTATTCCTGCCAGAGTTTTTGGCGTCATACAATGCAGCATCGGCATAAGAAACAACTTTATCCGCCGAATCATCATCAGCTTTGCTACAATATACACCGATGCTGATCGTCATCTTTTCTTTTAAATCATAGGCATTGGGTATGGTCGTTCCATGCTCAACATTTCTTCTGATTCGTTCTGCAACGACAAGAACTTCATCTTTATCCTTGCACTTAAGAAGAATAGCAAACTCTTCACCACCGATGCGTGCAAAGATATCCGAGTCTCTAATTGAATTGTTGATTATATCAACAATACTTATTATTACCCGATCCCCCTCCTGATGCCCATAGGTATCGTTAATTCGTTTAAATTTGTCGATATCGAGGACCATTACGCAAACCACGCCTTTCGCTAGCGATGTTTTTAACGATCTATAGAACAGCTTTCGGTTGTATATTTTGGTCATGGCATCTTTGATAGCCGAATCCGTTTCTTTTTTTAGAATAATAAAAGTGTTATACATTAATATCGATATTATACAAAGGGTACTGATCACCTCAATCCCTCTGCTGATATACCAAATATACATACTATATTCATCTAAGCTTAATAGCAGTACATTAGTTAATATTCCTGAGCAACACAGTAAGCCGATACTTTTCCATAAAATATTATGTGTTTTAGTTTTAATAACCAAATATAGCAGAACCATCCCCCAGGCAACAATCAGTGAATAAATGTAGCCAATATGCCAGTGAACGGTTACGTTGTCGGGTTTTAAGCTCGTAATCTCAAGGGTCATGCCCGGATTATAACTGGCCAGGCTATGCGCCAGTACAGCGATAGCCAACATGATTAAAAACGCCACCGCTATATAGCATGGTTCTCTTTCTTTAGTTTCAATTACTGTCGAAGATGCTTTATAAGATTTCAAGGATACAAATAACAAGGCAATAAAACTAAGTTGGCGAAAATAATAGAATATAGCGATATCGTTAGTTCTTTTTTCTATCGAAGTGTGATCATTAATTAAATCCTGAACGATATAAATAGTTTCCACAAAGAAAATATTATTGCTAAGAAACGCCATACCTAAGATCATAAGACACGTTAGATCTTTCCTGCATAAATACTGAAACAACATAAAAAGGAAAATAATTCCATATAAAAAGAACAAGCCTACTATGATAATCAAATATATTGTTTGCGGAACGCTCTGTATTGTTAATTTAAACTGCGTAAGACATAACCCCCCAAGAATATAGCTGATTAAGCAAGTTATATAGAACGCCATCAACTTCCTGTTATTTGAATTACTGTTTTCCATAACATCCTTAGGAGTATTCTTGAGTTGGCATTTTATATAATAAAGCATAAGCATTTGCAATCTATATAGCCGTACAACTTCATTGATATTTATTCATTTATTATTTAATGATTTTTTCTCCATTTATAACACCTGGTATTAATCATCTATTATTAAGTATCTTTTTTTAAAACGCCTCACACCATTAACAGATGTTGCACATGGCGGATACTTAGTCATTACTTTTACGCTTCTTTAGTTCAGTACCTCTCAATAATTACCTCTGTGATTTTTTCACATTAATAAATATTTTTTCCTTTATTTTAATAAGGTTAGACATCCTCTCATCAGAACAATGGGCATTGGCACAATCAAAAACTCGAATAAATACGTATTAAATCTGAAGATTCATTTATATAACAGTATCGTTTATTTATTTGATTTTCATTACGTCACAGCTAACCACACACATTACCTTTTTTTCTCAAATTCGCGGTCGTCCATTACGCCAACTTCAGTATCTCGCATTGTAAATTTTTCCATACCAATCGAAGACGTCATCATAAAACCTTGTCGTCGCTACCAACGGCTGGCATTCATTTAGGTTAGCTCTGCAGTCAATGGGTTTGACGCTCCGCGGATCGAGGTCTATAGATTGAATCATCACCATTTATTGTTCACCTTAGGAGAAGATTATGGCAAAGAATGACATGTATTTTTATGCCACGCTGGAAGAGGCTATTGATGCTGCTCGTGAAGTGTTTCTGGCAGATAACCCGGGTCTGGAGGCTGACGATGCCAGTGTTCAGCAGCTAAGCGTACAAAAATACGTGCTACAGGATGGCGACATTATGTGGCAAGCAGAATTCTTTGCCGATGAGGATGATGTCGATGGTGAATGTCTGCCAATACTAAGCGGTGAAGCGGCGCAAAGCGTTTTTGATGGTGATTATGATGAGATTGAAATTCGCCAGGAATGGCTGGAGGAAAACACCCTCCACGAATGGGATGAAGGCGAATTCCAGCTTGAGCCGCCTCTGGATACCGAAGAAGGTCAGACGGCCGCCGACGAGTGGGATGAACGATAATTACTCATAAGGCCCATGGTGGATGTCCAGAGGGAGCAGCAACGTATCAAACACCAGCGAAAAAGGCAGATCGAGGATAGTAACGTAGCGCCATGCTGAATCGCGGACATCCCATTGTACGCCTGGATAGTATTGGTTGCCGTGCCCTTGTCCTGGGATGGTCCGGCTAATAATGCTGCCGCATCCGCTCAGGAACAAGACCATTATCGCCACTGCCACTATTCGCATCTGGTACCCCATGACTCTTTTTATTAAGTATAAAAAAATACCGGCACCAGGCCGGTATTTTCACATTACAGAACGCTTATTTTTTCCTGAGCGCTAACGGATTCAGGGTCAGACCCTGATAGTAATTCACCCACGAAGAATACTTATCAGGTGAATTCCAGACGCGATAATGTAAACGCGCCATGGTCACCGGATCGCTTAACAGCACAAGGCGACGATCGCGATTCAGTTTCTCCGGCGTTTCGTTCAGCGCCTGCTCCACATGACGGTCGCGTGCAATCTCAAGAACGTTACTGGCGCGGTGGCGCGCAGTCGCCATTGCCGTCGCCAGCGCGTTAAACGACGGGTTAAACACCGCATGCATAAAACCGTCGTCCAGCGTACGATTACGGTTCATCACCAGGTAGTTATCTGTATCCACCAACACCTGTGGCGGAGAGTACTCTTCCGGGATCAGGAACAGCTTCCAACGTTTGGTTCGTAACCCAACCGTAGAACGACTGGAAATTACGGAAACAAACGGCGAGAGGATCAGCGAGAAGACAATCGGCGCCAGCCAGAACAGAAAACGCAGATCCAGCCAGGCCATACCCACAGCCCACACCAGCCCCAGCAGTAGCTGAGAACCGTGACGCATAAACGCTTCCCCCCACGGGGTTGAATCGTCATCACGCTGCGGCGAATTCCACACCACTTCCCAACCGAGGAATGCGCTCACCACGAAAACGGTATGGAACAGCATACGCACCGGCGCCAGCAGCACAGAGAACAGAACCTCCAGCAGCAGCGACAGCGTGACGCGAATAAATCCACCGTACTCTTTCGTCCCTTTACACCAGATAAGCAAAATGCTCAGCAGCTTCGGCAGGAACAGCAGCACCATGGTGGAGGCAAACAGCGCGATCGCCAGTTCAGGACGCCACTGCGGCCAGACCGGGAATAGCTGCCGCGGTTGCAGGAAATACTGCGGCTCCGTCAACGCATGGACTACCTGCAAGGCGGTAGACAGCGCGAGGAACATGAACCACAACGGCGCTGACAGATAGGACATAACACCGGTCAGGAACACCGCGCGGTGAACCGGGTGCATCCCCTTGACCAGGAACAGACGGAAGTTCATCAGGTTACCGTGGCACCAGCGACGGTCACGCTTGAGTTCATCCAACAGGTTTGGCGGCAGCTCTTCATAAGAACCCGGCAGATCGTAAGCGATCCACACGCCCCAGCCGGCACGACGCATTAATGCCGCTTCCACGAAGTCATGGGAGAGGATCGAACCGGCAAATGAGCCTTCACCTGGTAACGGCGCCAGCGCACAGTGTTCAATAAACGGCTTCACGCGAATGATGGCGTTATGACCCCAGTAGTGCGATTCACCCAACTGCCAGAAGTGAAGTCCGGCGGTAAACAACGGGCCATAAACACGGGTCGCGAACTGCTGGCAACGCGCATACAGCGTATCCATACCGGAAGCCTTCGGCGAAGACTGGATAATCCCGGCGTTCGGATTTGCTTCCATCAGACGTACCAGACCGCTGAGACAGTCTCCGCTCATCACGGAGTCAGCGTCGAGCACTACCATATAGCTGTACTGATTCCCCCAACGGCGGCAGAAGTCATCGATGTTGCCGCTTTTGCGCTTCACACGACGACGACGACGACGGTAGAAAATCTGCCCTTCGCCCTGCACTTCAGCAATCAGTTCCATCCACGCTTTTTGTTCCGCTACGCAGATATCTGGGTTGTAGCTGTCGCTCAGGATGTAAACATCAAAATGCTCAGCGTTGCCCGTTGCTTTAACCGACTCCCACGTGGCGCGCAGCCCCGCGAATACGCGGTCAACGTCCTCGTTACAGATAGGCATAATCAGTGCGGTACGGTGTTCAGGATTCAGTGGTTCATCCCCTACCGTTGAGGCGGAGATACTGTACTTATCTCGCCCAATCAGCAGTTGCAGGAAGCCCATCAGCGCGGTCCAGAACCCCGCAGAGACCCAACAGAAAAGTACGGCAAACAAAATCAGAATGCCGGTCTGTAGCATGTAGGGCAGCAGTTGCATAAAGGACACCCACAGGTCCTGCCCCATCATGTCGACCGGATTTATGAATGCCCAACCCTGGTACGGAAGGATCGTCTTCATATACCAGGTTGCTACGACCGTTTGCGCCAGCGTTAAGATCAACAGCGTATAGCGGCGGATTGTGCCAACGGTACGCCATTTTTGCTCGCTCTCTTGTTCTTCTTTCGTCAAACGCGAAAGATAACGCGGAGTCACATCACGTCCACGCAGACGATCCCAAAAACGACCAACCGGGTTGGTACGCCAGGGATCGGGGAACATCGAAGTACGCGTTGCTTTTGGCATCGCCTGAAGCTGATCGCGTCCTTCATCGTCCTTAACCAACTGCTCTTTCGCCAGAGAATCTGGCCATGCTTGCTCAAGGCGAGCTTTCACTGAACCCTGCGGTGAATCATCTTCGCGCGAGTAAGTACGATGCTCGGCATCCAGCGCCTGATGAACGGCGCGGATGTCAGTTTTCGGCAGTGCCGCTTTTTCGATATCCGAAAGCGGCATTGCGTCAATATACTCAGTTGTCTTATTCATTGGCAGGTAACTGGTAGCTCCAGGTTTCACTCAACGTCTGATCGGCATTGACCAGAGCTGCTCGCATTTCAGTGGTTTTCTTCACGTCTTTCACCTTCACGCGCAGCATCAAACGCCAACCTTTAGTGACCGGGTTGTAACGCACGGTGTTTTCAACGATCTCGCCGTTGTCGCCAATGCTGGTTTGTGCGGTAACCGGGGTATCCTGCGGCAGCTTTTTCATGTCTGCGCCGGTAAAATCCACCACAAACGCGATAGTACCGTCTGGCTGACGAATCAGATTGGATTGTTTAACATCACCCGTAGAACGACGAGTCTGCTGTACCCAGGCATTTTCCGGCGCATGAAGCTTGTCTTCATCACGCGTGAACGTCAGGGAGTACTTGAAGTTCATCTCTTTGCCCGCTTCAGGCAGTTGATCCGGCGTCCAGTACGCGACGATATTATCGTTCGTTTCATCGTTAGTCGGAATTTCAACTAACTCAATCTTACCTTTGCCCCAGTCACCTTTTGGCGTGATCCAGGCGCTCGGACGCAGGTCGTAACGATCGTCAATATCTTCAAAACGCGAGAACTGACGACCACGCTGCAACAGACCGAAACCTTGCGGGTTTTCCATGGCAAAGCTGCTCACCGCGAGATGTTTCGGGTTGTTCAGCGGACGCCAAATCCACTCGCCGTTGCCAGCGTGGATAGACAAACCGTTAGAGTCATGCAGTTCCGGACGATAGTTCGTTGCCGGAGATGGCTGGTTTGGGCCGAACAGGAACATACTGGTTAACGGCGCCACGCCCAGCTTGCCCACTTTGTCGCGCAGGTAAACTTTGGACTGAACATCAACAACCGTGTCACGCCCCGGAATAATGACAAAGCGATACGCTCCGGTTGCGCGCGGAGAATCCAGCAAGGCGTAGATGGTTAAACGTTTGTCAGTCGGTTTCGGACGTTCGATCCAAAACTCACGGAAGCGGGGAAATTCTTCACCAGAAGGCAGAGCGGTATCGATCGCGAGACCGCGCGCAGAAAGACCGTAGACCTGGCCTGCGCCGAGAACACGGAAATAGCTGGCACCGAGCATGCTGACGATTTCATCGTTTTTATCTTTGCTGTTGATCGGATACAGCACCTTGAACCCGGCGAAACCGAGATCTTTTACCGTGTCTTTATCATGCTGAACATCGCCAAAATTAAAGTAATCCGGGCTATATTTGATTCTTTTCACCGCAGTGGCGGTAACTTCGTTGATTTTGACCGGCGTGTCGAAGTACATACCCTGGTGGTAGAACTCGAGCTTAAATGGGGTCTTGAGATTGCTCCAGTAAGCTTTATCGCGATTAAACTGGATCTGCTGATAATCCGCATATTTCATGTCGCGGAAAACGGAGGGCAAGTTACTTTTTGGCGCCTCATAGCCTTTACCGGCTAAGGATTGAGCTTGTTTTGCAACATCATCAATGCTGAACGCCCAGCTCGATGATGTGTACAGCGTTAACATGACTGCTGCACCCAACCAACGCATTTTCATCATTTGTAGTTTATGTTTCATAATTAGTAAGCACTTCCCCCTTTGTGTGCTTATATTGATCCGATCCATTTTAATGGATAATCGGGCATTCCGACAACTGAATCCCTGTATTGTTCGCGCGCTGGCTCATGCTTTAAGCAGCTTTGTCTGCTGTTTTCACTTTGCGTGCTTATCCTGGAGACAGGTTGTTGGACTTCGTGTAGGGTTGGCCTCGAATGTAACCATTATTCGTCTTAGGGATAAGACGAAAAGTCTGAGAATACGTAACTGTCTATGAGCTCTGTATCACCACCACGTGAATATTTTCTTGACTCCATCCGTGCCTGGCTAATGTTGTTAGGGATCCCCTTCCATATTTCTCTGATCTATTCCACCCATACCTGGCACGTGAACAGCGCAGAGCCGTCGTGGTGGTTGACCCTTTTTAACGATTTTATCCATGCGTTTCGCATGCAGGTCTTCTTTGTTATTTCGGGTTACTTTTCGTACATGTTATTTTTGCGCTATCCGCTAAAGCGGTGGTGGAAAGTACGTGTAGAACGCGTGGGAATCCCCATGCTGACGGCGATTCCATTGCTGACGCTGCCGCAATTTATCATGCTGCAATACGTGAAGGGCAAAGCAGACAGCTGGCATACTCTCAGCGGGTACGAAAAGTACAACACGCTGGCCTGGGAGCTTATTTCTCATCTGTGGTTTTTACTGGTTCTGGTGGTTTTAACGACCGTAAGCATGTGGGTATTTACCCAGATGAAAAATAAGACAATGCGTAGAGAAGGTGCTAACCCCTCTTCTGTGTCGATGAGCAAATTAACGCTGATTTTTATTTTATTGGGTGTCGGTTATGCCGCCGTCAGGAGGGCGATTTTCATCCTCTACCCTTCAATTCTCAGCGATGGCATGTTTAATTTTATTGTTATGCAGACGCTGTTCTATGTGCCTTTCTTTATGCTCGGCGCACTGGCGTTTATCAATCCTAATCTGAAAGCGCTGTTCACCACGCCATCGCGCGGCTGTACGATAGGCGCCGCATTGGCGTTTGTCGCCTACCTGCTCAATCAACGTTATGGCAGTGGCGACGCGTGGATGTATGAAACCGAATATGTCATCACCATGGTCATGGGACTGTGGATGGTGAACGTCGTCTTTTCACTTGGCCACCGTTTGCTGAATTTCCAGTCGGCCCGCGTAACCTATTTTGTCAACGCGTCGCTGTTTATCTATTTAGTGCACCACCCTTTGACGCTGTTTTTTGGCGCGTATATCACACCGCATATCTCATCGAATCTGCTGGGCTTTTTCTGCGGCCTGCTGTTTGTGGTGGGGATTGCGGTGATACTGTACGAAATCCATTTACGCATACCGGTGCTGAAGTTTCTCTTCTCGGGTAAACCGCTCGTTAAGCAAGATAAAAATAAAGCTGTGGCTGGCTAATTTTTCTCTCATTGTGTGGTTCAGAGCAGCCACTCAATGGGTAACACGGATGCAAGCTTCACCAGAACCCGCTTCCAGAATCCTGTGGCGGGTTCTTTTTTTAGTACCTGTTCGCTGCCGGAAGCGCGATCCACCCAATTAATTCTGCCCCAGCGGTCGAGGCGTAGTTGCCAGGCCATGTCACGCTGGCTCTGCATAAAACGTTTATGGATCACTTCAGCCAGCACTTCACTCTCAATCACAAACCCCATTTCCGTATTAAGCAGCGTTGAACGGGGATCAAAATTAAGCGAGCCGATAAATACTTTTCGGCCGTCAATACTGAAGGTTTTTGCATGCAGGCTGGACCCTGAATTACCGGTTAATCCGCGGTCGTGGACCACTGAAACGTGTTCGCGGGTAGGTTTAAGTTCGTATAATTCTACGCCGTAGCGCAGCAGTTTCTTTCGCCATCGCGCATAGCCCGCATGAACAATAGCCACATCATTCGCCGCCAGCGAATTGGTTAAAATAGCAATCTTGACGCCTTTCCTTACCATTCTCAAAAGCTGTGCTACCCCGGCGCGAGTTGGCACAAAGTAGGCGGAAATAATATCAATTCGCTCGCCAGGCGACCCCATCACATCAAACAAACGCTGTGGTAATAACGAATGGCGCGGCGCTTTCCCTTCACCTTTGGCAGGATCATCACTCAGCAAACGCGTTTTCGCCCAAATCAGCGGCAGCGACTGTTGATCAAGACTGGTCATAAACTGGCTGGTCTCCAGCTTGTGCAGATAGCGGCGAGTAATATCATCGTTATACCAGGATTCAGGCAGTTCGATACGCTGCAAGGAATCTGACTCCGACATCTCAAGTACGTTTTGTAACGTTGAAACAGAACGGCAGTGCCAGTAACGCTCAAAATCATCCGCAACATCTTTGACAACTGGCCCAATAGCCATGACGTCCAGATCGGAAAACAGCGGTTGCTCACCCGCCCCAAAATAGGCATCACCAATATTACGCCCGCCCACGATGGTCACCACACCGTCAGCGGTATAACTTTTATTGTGCATACGCCGATTAAGCCGGGCAAAATCGCTCAAATAGCCGAGGGCGCGCAGGATACGAAAGGAAAAGGGATTAAACAGACGAACTTGTATATTAGGATGGCTGTCCAGTAGCCGCAGCGTGTCATCAAGACCCGGCGTGTTGTTGTCATCCAACAGCAAGCGGACCTTCACTCCACGTTTCGCCGCCGCCAACAGGACAGAAAACAACAATAGCCCGGACATATCGTTCTCCCAGATGTAGTACTGCACATCCAGTGTACGTTCCGCCATTTCTGTTAGCCGATAACGAGCAGCAAAGGCATCCAGGCTGTCATCCAACGTAAGAATGCCACAGTCTCCAGAGTGGTTAGCGCAAAGTGGCGTGATAGCCCGCTCAAGTCGTGTCATATCAGTCGTTATTGTCACCTTGCTGGGCAAGTAGTCTCTTGTAGAGTTGAGCGTTTTCTTCGTCAAAACAAACAAAGTATATTTGATCAGGAAGCGTACGACGGGTAATAAATTTCAACACCGTGTTTACCGCTATTTCTGCCGCTGCTGCGCGGGGATATCCGTAGGCTCCGGTACTGATTGCCGGAAATGCAATGGATTGATACCCATTGGCCAGGGCCAGTTGCAGCGTATTCAGATAGGCCTCTTCGAGACGTTCAGCCTCATGATGCTCTCCACCTTGCCAGACGGGTCCTACGGTATGAATAACCGCTTTTGCAGGAAGTGCCCCCGCCAGCGTGATAACGGCATGCCCGGTCGGGCATTGTCCCTGTTGCTGAATAACCTGTTTACAGGCCTCCAACAATGCAGGTCCGGCAGCGCGGTGGATCGCGCCATCAACACCACCGCCTCCCAGTAGCGTTGAATTCGCCGCGTTGACAATCACATCAACTGCGATCGTCGTAATATCGCCGTGTAACACATGCACGCGAGATTGCATAAATTCCCCCTGACAAAACACGATTCGTTAAGTGTACAGCAGGGTTTTCCTTGAAATCTCACTTTTTAACCACAAGTTTGCATGTCTAAGCCAGAATGGTTCATTTATATTCAATGTTCAGAATCGCCATGTTTTTCTGTTCATTGAGGTAATGCATTTTCACAGTGGCAATTTGCTGCACATTCTGAGGGGCTGTCGTGACCTGTTGATGATTGTAGAGGGTATTACGGGTAGAGCCATTACGTATACAAGACAATTCGATCTGTTGTTGTCGAGTGCTAACGTCGCAGGGCGCTTCAACTATTGCACCGCGAAAATGAATAACCCCGCCAGACGAGATTTGCTGTGCCACTGCGGGGAGAGTAAAAAAAGATAACGTACAAAAACTGGCGCTAAAAATACGTTTAAAAAATGTACACATAAGGGTTCCTCAATGATTAGTCATCCTTGAGGGATCTGAATGATCCTTCACCGCTGCGAGCTACGATCAAATAAAACGTTGTACGTTTCTATATTCATAGAACAGCACCGCATTCCCAGCCACACCCTTAATGCAAATACGGCAAAAATTATGGCTGACTGGTTGAGTCAGGCCATTGTTGTGACAGATGCAGAGACTGCCCATCCGAAACGGTAACGATAATTTTGACCGAATCCCCAGGTGAAATATTAAAGCTCAGTTTGGTTAGTTCAATCGGCCGATTAGCGGGGACCGAAAGGCTTGTTTTCTGCTGCGATTGGCTTTGTCCCCCCTCCCCCTTACGAACGGCAAGAACTTGTACCTCACATACGCAAGGTTGAGTTAACGTCACCTGTGGAATAATGGTGTACATATCGCCTTGCTGGGTCGTATTGAATGTTATTTGATTTGCCAGCGCGGCAATGAGTAATAACGTATGCATCATATTCTCCCGAAAAAAAACAGGGCTCACGCCCTGTTTATTATCAGTCAGAAAACTGAATTAGTGTTGGTTAGCTGTGGCGTTGTTGCCAAAGCCAACTTGACGAATCAGCACATTGGAATCAGAAGCGGTCTGATTAACCAACGCACCGTTACGGCCACCGAACTGGGTCACGCTAATATCAGCATTTTTTGCATTCCACTGATCGATAGTGGCGCTGTTCTGGAAGCCGGTCTGTTTCAGGTTAATGGTACTGTCATCAGCACCTTGACCTACAACAGCCCCGTTTCCACGCCCGTGTTGTGTGATGGTGACATCTGATTTACGCGCATCACTTTGCAGAGCATTCGCTACGTTGCCTGTCCCATATTGGTAGATGCTCATTGAAGAATCAGGGCCATAGTTATTACCGCCGCCATGATGATTGCCGCCCCATTGCGGAACAACACCAGCCAGAGCACTGCCAGAAACTACGATTGCTGCGAATGCTGCCACTTTTAAAAGTTTCATGGTAAACCCCCATCGGATTGATTTAAAAGTCGTTAATGGATTAGCGTTGAGTTACGCGAATTGCCATATGCGACTGTCTCTGCACCACAACTGCTGTTTTTTGTGTACCATACTGGGTAATATTTGCTTTATTACCAGAGCCTTTCTGGATAATTACCGCTGTATTACCATAAGAACCTTGTTTAATACTCGCGTCATTGGAACTACCCACCTGATCAATATATGCAAAGTTATATGATCCCGTCTGGTCCGTTTTCGCCCGGTTACCAGAACCTTCTTGCGAAATGACCGACAGTAGCTTCGAGCCGCCCTGACGAATATTTGCACTGTTCGCAGTGCCGACCTGACCAATAATGGCTGCCTGATTAAATGAAGACTTACTTAATTCATTTACCGCAAAGTTATATTCTGAATTAGCTAAATCATAACTTGCTGCGGATGCAATCCCAGGCACACCCAGTATTGTAAACATCATAAATAACAACTTGTTTTTCATGTTGTCACCCTGGACCTGGTCGTACATGAAGTTAAATTAGTTACCACTCAAATTGTTGTTAACATGACTTACATTTGTTAACGCCACGTTACGATGAAGAGTATGTCCGCTGAAACATTTTAAATAACTCACCCGCCAGTGGTATTTTTATATTTGGATTCACCCCAAAGTATTAATTAACAACAAACAATACCGTTACCACCTTGAACTTAATTTCTTTTAAAGCCTTAAGAGTGAATTTCTATGCAGTGGCAGAAAAAGCGCATCCCCCTCCATTTCCGGGCTTCGTAGCATAGTGCTGCGATAGACATCGATACAAGTCGTGACAAGCGTCATTTTTTTCAATCTAAAATTGTCCAACTTAAATTCAGGCGAGACAACCTGAATTCATCAGGAATTCAAAGCCGAAAAATTTTAATTTTTTTTATTTTAAATCAATGGGATATTATAATTTGTATGATTTTTTAAATCTATGCAATAAACCTAAAATGTACAACTTTACTATCAAATCTAAACTCAATTAAAACCCCAAAATCACATTTTAATATATAAATTTACATTATGTAACATGTTTAACACTTGCTTTAAGATTTGTAATGGCTAGATTGAAAACAGTTGAAGTCCATTTATTTTGATATTTTCACCCCGTTGGGTCGATATTTTATTTCTACACAGCAGTGCAACATCTGTCAGTACTTCTGGTGCCTCTATTTTAGTAGAGACAGCTGTCAGGTGTGCGACTAAAAAAAGTGGAGTTTCATCATGTTTAATGAAGTCCATAGTATTCATGGTCATACATTATTGTTGATCACTAAACCTTCGCTGCAGGCAACTGCGTTATTACAGCACTTAAAGCAATCACTGGCGCTAACCGGAAAATTGCATAATATTCAACGATCTCTGGATGATATTTCCTCCAGCTGCATTGTTTTAATGGATATGATGGAGGCAGATAAAAAACTGATCCATTACTGGCAAGATAATTTGAGCAGAAAAAACAACAATATAAAGACTTTATTGTTGAATACCCCAGATGATTATCCCTATCGGGATATTGAAAACTGGCCGCATATCAATGGTGTATTTTACGCAACCGAAGATGAACAACGTGTAGTCAGCGGCTTGCAAGGTGTGTTGCGCGGCGAATGCTACTTTTCGCAAAAGCTCGCCAGCTACCTGATCACACATTCCGGTAACTATCGTTACAACAGCACGGAGTCGGCATTACTGACTCACCGTGAAAAAGAGATCCTTAATAAATTACGTATCGGTGCCTCAAATATTGAAATCGCGCGCTCACTATTTATCAGTGAAAATACGGTGAAAACACATCTTTATAACCTTTTCAAAAAGATAGCTGTCAAAAATCGTACGCAGGCGGTTTCGTGGGCCAATGATAACCTCAGGCGATAAAGCCATGAAACGCTATTTGACCTGGATTGTGGCAGCAAATTTAGTCCTTGCTGCCGGGAATCTACACGCGGCTGTAGAAGTGGAGGTTCCCGGACTATTGACTGACCACACGGTCTCTTCCATTGGCCATGATTTTTATAGGGCCTTTAGTGACAAGTGGGAAAGCGAGTACACAGGAAACTTAACCATTAATGAAAGGCCCAGTGCACGTTGGGGAAGTTGGATTACTATAACGGTCAATCAGGACGTTATCTTCCAGACCTTTTTATTCCCGACGAAAAGAGACTTCGACAAAATAGTGGTCTTCGCATTGGCAGAAACTGAGGAAGCATTAAATCGCCGGCAAATAGATCAAACACTATTAAGCACAAGCGATTTAGCGCGTGATGAATTCTAAAACATGATTTTGTCCGGAGGCTTTCATGCGTGTCAAACATGCAGTGGTTTTGCTCATGCTAATTTCACCATTAAGTTGGGCCGGAAACATGACGTTCCAGTTCCGCAACCCAAACTTTGGTGGCAATCCAAACAACGGTTCTTTTTTATTAAATAGCGCCCAGGCGCAGAACTCGTATAAAGATCCGAGCGGTGATGATTTCGGGGTTGAAGTCCCATCAGCACTGGATAATTTTACTCAAGCTATTCAGTCGCAAATACTCGGTGGTTTACTCACTAATATCAATACCGGTAAACCGGGGAGGATGGTAACCAATGATTTTATCATTGATATCGCCAACCGGGATGGGCAACTGCAATTGAATGTCACGGACAGGAAAACAGGGAAAACGTCGACTATTGAAGTTTCGGGTTTGCAAAATCAATCAACCGATTTCTAAATTATAGCCACGAAAGGAAAAAATCATGCAGCGCTTACTTATCATGGTGGCAGTAATTTTACTCAGCGGATGCTTAACCGCCCCGCCTCAAGAGGCCGCTAAGCCGACGTTAATGCCCCGAGCCCAAAGCTATAAAGATTTGACGCATCTGCCTATGCCTACAGGTAAGATATTTGTGTCGGTATACAACATTCAGGATGAGACTGGCCAGTTTAAACCTTACCCGGCAAGTAACTTCTCTACCGCCGTTCCGCAAAGCGCCACGGCTATGCTCGTCACCGCATTGAAAGATTCTCGTTGGTTCGTCCCGCTGGAACGTCAGGGGTTACAGAACTTGCTTAACGAACGAAAAATCATTCGCGCGGCTCAGGAAAACGGTACAGTTGCCATTAATAACCGGATCCCACTCCAGTCCCTGACCGCTGCAAACGTCATGGTGGAAGGGTCAATTATCGGTTATGAAAGCAACGTTAAATCAGGGGGGGTCGGCGCGCGCTATTTCGGTATTGGCGCCGATACGCAATACCAGCTTGACCAGATAGCGGTAAACCTGCGCGTGGTTAACGTCAGCACCGGTGAGATCCTCTCATCGGTGAATACCAGCAAAACCATTCTGTCTTATGAAGTGCAGGCTGGGGTGTTCCGCTTCATTGACTACCAGCGTCTGTTGGAGGGTGAAATTGGTTATACCTCCAACGAACCGGTTATGCTTTGCCTGATGTCAGCAATTGAAACCGGCGTTATCTTCCTGATTAATGACGGGATAGATCGCGGATTGTGGGATTTGCAGGATAAGAAACAAGTTGATAATGACATCCTGGTTAAATACCGCCATATGTCGGTACCGCCAGAATCCTGATAGATCGTTACGGCATAAAAAGCGTGAGAGGATCCTCACGCTTTTTATTTATTGGTCAACGTCGGCGATATCCGACTTTCACGGCGTGACGCCAGCCACAATCCGCTATTTTTCATCGCATAGCCGAATACCAGGCCCAACGCCAAAGATGGCACGACCAGTCGCCAGTCTCCCTGCCCTGCAAACGTTGCACAAGCACCAATAAATGTGCCCGGCACAAATGAAAGCAACCATTGCTTTGCCTGTATACACATCATAAACGCGACAATTCCCGTCATGACATAGCCAACAATATCCATATGTGGGGCAAGCGCACTGCCGTTAATAATCACCAACGCCCACACAACACCGCTTAGCAGCGTACACGCCGAGATCCACAGCCCTTTCAACCCACCTTGCGGACAGGCAAAGTAGGCTGTGCAGCCCAGAAAACCAGCCCAGCTGAGTAAACCGAGAGAAACGGCCACCCATCCCCAGATCCCGGAGAGAATGCCCGTTGTGATTGCAATTGAGAGAAGTATATTCATGCCGCGCATCTTAGCAGAAAAACGGCATGGGAATGCGATCGCGCACACAATTTATGCAAGTTGATAAATTGAGTTGCAGTTTAATGTGATTAAAATCACATTTATTCGTCTGTATCTTCCTGCAATTCGTCCCACATCGCACCAATCGCATCGCGCGTCAGAGGCGCAATAGTACGCCAGAATGGGGTATTCGCATGCGCTTCAACTTTGCCTAGAAACGTGCCGCACCAGGGTAACAGGTAGTCCACAAACAAGGTTTCAAGCGCTTCGCTTTCATCTTCCGCAGACTGATCTTCAAGCCATGAAGCCGCCAGCAACAGCGTGCCTATATGATCTGCCGGCGTATCTGCCAGCGGCATTCCCCGGGCAGAAAGGAATGCACGCACATCCGATTCATTCGCCCCTTCTACCCAGGCGCTACGATAAGGCGGCACCGCACAATCGTCTCCCACAAACAACGCGTTGTAATCCGCAGCCAACTGAGGCATATCGCAACTCTTCTGCAGACGAGCCAACAGTTCGTCCTGTTCCAGCGGCCAGTTGGCGGAAAGTTTACCTTCGCTAATCAGGGTAAACAGAGGAACCAGTATAGGGTCCTGAGGTTGGCGGTAAAACAGCGAGCCCAGTACACGACACAGGATAGAAAACTCGTTCATTGATATATTCCAGTTAGTAACAATTACAGTTCAGCAAATTCCGCGATCGGCTCCATGCCTCGCGATTCCAGAAACGTCAGCAGGCGTTTTGGCGTAACGTTTAAAATTCGGTCTTCCGGGAAATTCACATCATCCAGAATTTTACGGCATTCACCGAAATCTCCTAATGTGAAAGCGGTATGTGAATCTGACCCTAACGCGACCCAGCCGCCAGCATCACGCACAGCCGCAGCAACCGCGCGGCAATTGTCCTCACTGCCCTTACGCGAATGCAAAAACGAAGAGTTGTTGATTTCCAACGCAACCTGATATTTTGCCGCGGCCTGAGCAATCGCAGTGATATCGACGGGATATTTCGGATTCCCGGGATGGCTGATAATGTGTACGTTGCCACTGGCCATGGTGGCTATCATCGCCTGCGTATTCGTGTCTTTATCGTGTGGAGCGAAAACCGGCTCATGAAAGCCTGCGATAATCAAATCCAGGGAAGTAAACATCGGACCTGAGCAGTCAATTTCGCCTTCAATATTTTTAATATTCGCTTCAATTCCGCGCAGAATCCCTACGCCGTCCACGATTCGAGGCCAAATGCGCATATTAATAAAGTGCCAGTGGTGAGGCGCATCCGCCATGTCCGGTCCATGATCGGTAATGGCAAACAGCTTGATGCCTTTGCGACGGGCTTCAGCGATGTAATCACTTAAGGTGCTGTAGGCGTGGGTGCTGGCGACGGTATGCATATGCAGGTCAACGGGATACATAACTCTCTCCTGTAGTCATTTTCCGTCAAGGATAGCAGGTATCGCCGCCATTTATTAGCGGAAACCCGGCACTTGCCGGGTTGGCATTAGTATCCCCGTACGCGATCGACCTGACCCGTAACGGCTTTGCCACTTTCCAGACTCAAAATCGTACGGGAGATATAATCCACCGCTTCCGCCGGACGGGTAACAGCAGCAATGTGCGGCGTCATCGCCACTCGCGGATGTTTCCATAGCGGGCTGGTTTCCGGCAGCGGTTCACGGCTATAGACATCCAGCATGGCGCCTTTCACCTTTCCGCTGTCCAGCGATGCCAGAAGATCGTCTTCATTGAGATGAACGCCGCGCGCCAGGTTCAGCACATAAGCGCCATCCTGTAACTGGCTGAGTAAACCTGCGTTAATGATGCCCACGGTTTCTGCCGTATTGGGTAGAAGGTTGATAAGCACGCGAGTTTGGCTCAAAAACGCGCCCAGCTCTTCGGTACCAGCAAAGCTTTCCACGCCAGGCCAGGATTTACGCGTGCGACTCCAGCAGCGCAGCGGGAACCCCCATGACTGTAAACTCTCGGCAACTTTCGCACCTAAAACCCCAGCCCCCATAATCCCGATGGTGAACTCATCGCGGGTATACTCTGGTAAAGGTTGCCATTTCGCCTGATTTTTTAATGCCTGGTAATCATCAAAGCGACGAAACCAGTGCAGCACCTGACTTACCGCATATTCCTGCATTTGCAGGCCCATACCCGTATCTTCCAGACGAAAAAGCGGGATCGAGGTATCCAACATTTCCGGGTGAGCCTTTAGTTTACTGAGAATAGAATCGACGCCCGCACCCAGCGCAAAGACGGCTTTTAATTTTCGCCCCGCGAGCATTTCAACCGGCGGATGCCAAACCAGCGCATAGTCAGCATGCGCATTATCACCCGCTTTCCACTCACGAACGTTCGCGCCAGGTATTGCTTTTGCCAGCGCATTAATCCACCAGGTTGTATCGAATGTTGGGTGATAAAAAATTATATCCATTTTGCCTCCTGAGCATTGCTATGCGGAACTTTCTCGCACTTATTATCATCATTTTCCGAGGGAACCTCAGAGTAGCAAATTTTAGGATGCTGGCAAAAAAAACAATTCCCGCTTATTTTAGCTGCAGATTGTTTGAAGTTTGTGTAAATGCACGTTTTTTTCAAAAAGTTGATTGACGCCGGGGCGGTATTTCCCTAAATTAGCGCCCGTTCCAGCAGCACTGGAACAACAATATGGTGAGGTGTCCGAGTGGCTGAAGGAGCACGCCTGGAAAGTGTGTATACGGCAACGTATCCGGGGTTCGAATCCCCGCCTCACCGCCATATTTTAAGAAGAGCTCGTACGCAAGTACGGGCTTTTTTTTGCATATTGCACGCCAGCGGGGGGGATGAGAAGCCCCGACCGGGGTTCAGCAACTGTATACAGCCAGGATTAAACGCAGCACGGTAAAGAAACGGCCCCTCTCACCACTGGCAAGAGGGGCCGTTCGTTATGACCGGCTGTCGATTATGCGCCTACAGGCACATTATGCGCGGTGTTTTGCAGCACCGGTCCGGTATATTTCTCGATCTGCAACTGTGACATCTGCCCGCAGTTCCCCTGCGCCAGGCTGGAGGAACCGACGTCAAAGGTCAGACAGTTAACGTTACCGTTCTTACACAGCGAACCAGGCTGTGACGGATCGGCCGGGTCAAACCACGCCCCTTCGCTGATTCGCACTACACCTTCACGGACGTTATCAGTGATCACCGCCCCTACCAGGATCTGCCCGCGATCGTTAAAGGCACGAACCAGATCGCCCGCACTAATACCGCGAGCGACCGCATCCTTCGGATGGATCCAGATAGCCTCACGGTCGGCTACTGCATACTTCTTACGCAGCGGCGTGTTGTCGAGCTGAGAGTGTAGACGGTTAATCGGGTGACCAGTATTCAGCGACAGTGGGTATTTCGCTGCTTCCGGCCCGCGATACCATTCGTGAGGGGGCATCCAGGTCGGGATCGCTTTACAGTCCTCGTAGCCCATTTTGGCAATGGCATCAGAATAGATTTCGATTTTGCCGGACGGCGTACCCAGCGGATTAAGCAGCGGATTCTCGCGGAAATCAGCAAAGCGTACCCACTGTTTATTCTCTTCCGGAATCGGGAAGCGAATGTAGTTGTTGGAGGCCCAGAACATATCAAACGGTGGCAGCGCCACGCGTGCGTTACGCGCCTGGGCTTTCATGTCGTCATACATGCCTTTTAACCATAACATCTCATCTTTACCTTCGGTAAAGGCGTCGTGTACGCCGAGGATCTCGGCAATACCGGCAAAGACGTCAAAGTCATTTTTCGCTTCATGCTGTGGCGGCACACACTGGCGTAACGGGAAGACGTAAAGCTGCGAGTAGTCGCCGCCCATGTCCAAATCGTTACGTTCATAGGTCGTGGTGACCGGCAGCACGATGTCGGCATGTTTGGCCGTTGCCGTCCAGTAAGGTTCGTTGACGACCACGGTCTCCGGGTGCTGCCAGGCTTTGACCAGGTTATTGGTATCCTGATGCTGGTGGAAGGTATTCCCCCCCGCCACGTAGACCATTTTAATATCCGGGTAGGTCACTTTCGTGCCGTTATAATCAATGGTCTTGCCAGGGTTCGCCAGCGCATCGGCAATACGCGCTACCGGGAACGGTGTAATGTCTTTTGCCGCCGGAGAGGTTGGGCTACCCGCCGAGATCCCGGCGAGAATGCCGCCGCGCGCGGTCGGGCTACCGCCAGAAGAGTAGTGATAGCTAAATCCGAAGCCGCCGCCAGGCAGACCAATCTGCCCCAGCATCGACGCCAGGGTCACCATCATCCAGTGCGCCTGCTCGCCGTGATGTTGCCGCTGAATGCCCCAGCCGCCCATGATCATGGTGCGGTGTTTTGCCATATCGCGCGCCAGCTGTTTGATCACCTCGGCGTCAACACCGCTGATGTCCGCCGCCCAATTGGCGTCTTTCACAATACCGTCGTCCTGACCGGTCAGATACGCTTCAAACTTATCGAAGCCGACGGTATAGGTTTTCAGGAAGTCAGCGTTATGCAGTTTTTCCACCAACAGCGTATGGGCAATCCCCGCCATCAGCGCACAGTCGGTATAGCTGTGCGGGCCAATCCACTCGGCACCCAGCATGCGGGCGCTGTCGCTGTGCACCGGATCGATACAGATCATCCGGGTGCCTTTTTTCTTCAGCGCTTCAAAACCAGTCTGGCTGACGTGATCCGGCAGGTTCCAGCTGTTTTTAAGCGTGATCATAGGGTTACAGCCAATCATCACCACCAGTTCTGTGTTTTCAATGACGTTCGGCCATGCGGTCTGCTGCTCATAAACCTCAACAGAGCCCACTACATGCGGCATTATTACCTGTGCGGCACCGGTCGAGTAGTCGCCGGAGTAGCCGACAAAACCGCCCGCCAGGTTCATCATGCGCTGCAGTAGCGTTCTTGGGTTGTGGAACATCCCCACGCTTTTCCAGCCATAAGAGCCCGCATAGATAGAGGACGGTCCGTGCTCTTTCTGCAGACGGCTGATTTCACCGGCCACCAGATGCAGCGCCTTATCCCAGCTCACGCGCACCCACTCATCGCGGCCACGCAGCTCAGGTTTACAGTCTTTCGCGCCGCCTTCCAGCCAGCTTTTACGCACCATCGGGTACTTAATGCGGTTTTCGGCATACACCTGATAGGGTGCCATAGTAATCAGTTCGTTCGGATACGGATCGTCTTTCACCGGACGAACGTCAACCATTTTGCCATCGCGGACGATCGCTTCAAACGCGCCCCAGTGGGCACCGGTCAGAATACCGCTCTCCGCCTGGCGCAGCGCGACAAACTGCGGCAGCGCCTGGCTTATCGCTTCGGCCAGCGCCGAGCGTGGCCACATTCCCGCCAGCAGCGGTGCCGCCATTAAAGCTCCGGCACCGGCCAGAAAACGGCGACGAGTCAGATTCATACCTGCTTCCTGGCTCTGCTCCGCCATGTCATGGTCACTATTCTTTTTCATCATGGCTCCTTATTTTTTGTCCTGATCGGCTGCTGCGGGCATGTCGCTCGCGTGTTTTTGTACGTACTGGGTCAGAAGACGAACCTGTTCCTGCGTTAGCGACGTACGACCGGACATGCCTTTAACCACCCCAATCCACTGGTTGGCATTAAAGCGATTCAACTCGGTAAGACCGTGGCAACCGGTACAGTTGTTAGCCATGAGTTCGGAAGCGTAGCTCCAGATTTTTTGTTGATCGCCAATCAGACTTTTCGCCGGCAGCCAGACCTGCAGATCGACTTCGTGCCAGACCTGTTTCGTCTCTTCATCGGTTACCGTACTGTTCACTTTCAGCGCTTTACGCGCTTCCTCGCCCAGCAGGGCGCTCATGATGCGTTTACCGCGCGCGGCGTAGAACGCCTCAGTGACGCCATCCTGCTGCCAGCCTTTGACATCAGCCAGGACCATATCACCGTCACGTTTCACTACCTGCACTTCGGTGGAAGCCATCAGGTTACCGTCGTTATGATCGGCGGTTTTCTCACTGAGCCAGAACGGTTGGGTTTGAATGGTGTACAGCGTGGTCGCCGTTGCCGGCGTTTTCGCTGCCGCATTCGCCAGTTCGCTCGCCCCGGCTGCCGCCAGGCCACTCATGTTCGGCAGAATGTGCGCGACGCCTTTATGACAATCGATACAGGTTTGGCCCTCTTTGATCGCCACCGGGTGCTGCTTACGGGCTTCAGGGGTTTGCGCCAGAATATCCATCGCTTTGTAGTCGTGGCAGGAACGACAGGTTGCCGAGTCGTTCTTCTTCAACCCATCCCACACGCTCTGGGCCATCGCGAGCTTATGCGCCTCGTATTTTTCTGGGGTATCGATTTTACCGGTCATTTCACCCCAAACATCTTTCAGGGCGCCAATTTTGGTCAGCATGTAATCGATCGGCTGGTGGGGAACGTGGCAATCGGCACACTCGGCGCGAATACCTTTATCGTTCTGGAAATGCACACTGCCCTGATATTCCGCCAGAGGTTGTTGCATGGTATGACACGACACGCAGAATTCGGTATCGCTGGTTTTATGCATGATAGTTGCCGTACCCGCCAGCAGCACGACACCAATAATGATCCCAACCAGCAGGGCGATAAATATAATTTTTCGCCTACCCGAACGTTCCAGTGAAAGTTTTCTCATCTTATTATTTAACCCTTTTCCTAAAATAAAGACGCAATAGTCCTTGCCACATGACAATCGCTATATAAAAATATTTATAGCGATTACCGTCATCTTCTAATCCAACAATGCTTATGGAAGTTTGATTCTGCGGGCTAATCATCAGAGGTTGATTAGCCGATAATTTCAGCGTGGTATCACATTGCAAATCGAGCAAACCTTCGTGCAAATGTTGATATATTTTGATTATTTCAGTGTAGCGATTTGTTCTTTTTTCGCGCGGTCGATACTACGAATAATGATCTCTCGTTGGCTATCGTCCGGCGGTAACAGTTTCAGCATCAGTTGCCATGCCGCAATCGCTTTATCATATTGTTGATGCTCAAAGGCGTTAAACGCCACAAGGCTGAGCACCCGTACATCGTTATGGTTATTTTTGAGCAACGTATCAAGCAACTGCTGGGCTTCACGGCTATCATTCGGATCCGTAGAGTGCAGCAATGCTTCGGTGTAGCCCAGCTGCGCATCCGCATTTCCCGGCGCCAACTGTCGCGCTTTATCAAACGCCTGTAACGCAGCCCCAGGGTTATTCAGCACCAGTTGTAGCCTGCCGAGCATCGTCCAGCTTAGCTGGTCTGCCGGATATTGTTGCAGACGGGTACGTAGCCCCAGCGCCAGGCGAAACAGCTCTTCTTCCGACAGCGGTTTCCCCTGGGGATCCATCACGCGCTGCATCAGTTGCGGCGTTTGTTGCACGACCTGCTGCCACTCAATTACACGGGGGACGTAACTCGTTCGGACGAATACCCCTACGCATAAAGAGGTTAGTATAATAACCCCGAGAATATACACCCAATAGCTACTATTTTTGTTATCCGTTTTTGGCGACTCAGGCAAATCTTCCAATAAATTCAAGCGTAAATCGTCAACCAACTGCTGTTGCTGAGCCGCATTTACCGGAGAAATGTCTTCATCAAGCTCCTGAAGACGCGCACGAAAAATCATATGATTCATCGTGTTACGATCAACGCGCTGTCTGCCAGACCAGGGAATGAACAGCAATGCCGCCGTCCCCAGCAGTAAAATTATCATGATGAGAAAAGCGACGATCATTTCAGGGTCCTTTTGTTTTCATCGAGAAGCGCTTGCAAACGCGCCTGCTCATGCGGACTGAGTTCCGTTTCCTGCGCGGCCCGCGGGCGACGGCTTAAACGGAAAATGACCAGCGCGCCGCCCAGAACAAAACAGGCAGGGAGCAGCCAGAGGATCAGCGTAGCCAACGTTACCGGCGGTTCATAGGTGACGAAGTTACCGTAGCGCGCCACCATATAATCGGTAATTTGCTGATTGCTTTGCCCCTCCTCCATCAGTTGCCAGACTTTTTTACGCATATCGGCGGCAATCATCGAATTGGAGTCGGCAATGCTGTTGTTTTGGCATTTCGGGCAGCGCAGCTGCGCGGTCAGTTGGCGGAACTGCTGCTCCTGAGCCTCATTTTTAAACGGATAAGTGTCAATCGCCGCCAGCGCCTGAAACGATAGCAACGCTGTCAGCAACGTCATTAGCAAAAATCTCACGCGCTGCCCTCCCGACTGTATTTATTCCACAATGGCAGGATTTCCTGCTGCCATACCTGTTCGTTCAGATCGCCCGCATGGCGGTAGCGAATAATGCCTTTGCCGTCGATAAGGAAGGTTTCCGGCGCACCGTAGACACCGAGATCCAACCCCAGCATACCGTCACCATCAAACACCCCCTGCGCGTACGGATTACCCAGCTCGTGCAGCCAGTCCAGCGCCTTCTGGCGATCGTCTTTATAGTTAATGCCCACAATGCGAATGCCCTGCGCCGCAAGGGAACGCAGGTATTGGTGCTCCGCGCGGCAGGTTGGACACCAGGTCGCCCAGACGTTAAGCAGCACCGGCTTCCCGTTGATAATACTGGACGCGTCCAGCATCACGTCGGGTTTCTCCAGCGATGTCAGGCGGAACTCCGGTAACGGTTTTCCAACCAGCGCCGACTCCAGCGCCGTTGGGTCATCGCCGTCGCTATTGCGCAGCAGTTGCCACATCAGCGCCGCCACAAGAACCAGAAAGATAACCAGCGGCAGATAAAGGACTTTGCGGTTCATTATGCGTTCTCCGGCAGCGATTTACGTAAGCGGTAGCGCGGGTCCAGAATGCATAATACGCCGCCAAGCGCCATTAACATTCCGCCAAACCAGATCCAGCGAACAAACGGTTTGTAGTACAGGCGCACCGCCCAACTGCCATCATCCAGTTCTTCACCCAGCGCGGCATACAGATCGCGCACCAGCCCGCCGTCGATGGCGGCCTCGGTCATCTCCATCCGGCTGCTGCTGTAGACGCGTTTTTCTGCCCGCAGGGTGCTGATGTGTTGTCCGTCCTGCGAGACGTCAATCACCGCTTCGCCGCCAAAATAGTTCGGGCCGGTAATGTCCTGAACGTCGCGGAAGACAAAGTGATATTGATGAATATCGGCGCTATCACCCGGCTTCATACGCACATCGCGCTCAATGCTATAGTTCTGGCTAAAGGCGATGCCAATCACCGTCACCACCAGCCCGACATGCCCAGCCACCATCCCCCAGTGGCTGCGTCCCAGGCGAGTTAGCCCACGCCAGAAGGTATGGCGATCGGTAGCGCGTTCCACGACCTCCATCACTGTCAGAACCAACGCCCACAGCGACATCAGCAGACCAAGCACGGTCATCGCCTTAATACGGTCCTGCATCAGCCACGGCAGCACCACGGCCAGCACAATCGACACCAGCGCCGCAATCAGCAGCCGCTTACGCAGCTTATGCAATTCATCGCGCCGCCAGCGCACCAGTGGCCCAATGCCCAGCAGTAGCGAGAAGGGAATCATCAGCACGATAAACAGCGAATTAAAGAATGGTTCACCGATTGAGATACTACCCAGCCCCAATAATTTATGAATCAGCGGCAGTAGTGTGCCCAACAGCACCACCAGCATCGCGGCGATCAGCAGGACGTTATTACCCAGCAGCAGCGACTCGCGCGACCACAGCTCATGCCGTACCCGAGAGCGCACCTTCCCGCCTTTAATGGCAAACAGCAGCAGCGAACCGCCGATGGTGATCACCAGCAGCGCCAAAATAAACAGGCCGCGCGTCGGATCAGAGGCGAATGAGTGCACAGAAATGAGTACCCCGGAACGCACCAGGAAGGTGCCAAGCAGGCAGAGCGAGAAGGCGAGGATTGCCAGCAGCACGGTCCAGGATTTGAAGCTACCCCGCTTCTCCGTTACAGACAGTGAGTGAATCAGTGCCGTTCCGGCCAGCCACGGCATCAGAGAGGCATTTTCGACGGGATCCCAGAACCACCAACCGCCCCAGCCCAGCTCGTAGTATGCCCAGGCAGAACCCAACACGATGCCCACCGTCAGGAAGCTCCACGCCGCCAGTGTCCACGGACGCGACCAGCGCGCCCAGGCGCTGTCCAGACGCCCGGTCATGAGCGAAGCGATGGCAAAAGCAAAGGCGACGGAAAAGCCCACGTAACCCATGTACAACATCGGTGGATGAAAAATCAGTCCAATATCCTGCAGCATCGGATTCAGGTCGCGGCCCTCGATCGGAAAGTCCGGCAGCGTGCGTACAAACGGGTTCGAGGTCAGCAGGATGAACACCAGAAAGCAAAAGGAGATCATCCCCATCACCGCCAGCACGCGGGATGATGCTTCCAGGGGAATGTTGCGGCTCAGCGCCGCCACTGCAAAGGTCCAGCCGCTCATCAGGAGCACCCACAACAGCAGCGACCCTTCGTGCGCCCCCCAGGTAGCCGCCACGCGATACCATACCGGCAGCAGCGTATTCGAGTTGCTGGCGACATACTGAACGGTGAAATCATTCACCACAAAAGCGTAAACCAGTATCAGGAATGACCCGAGGATCGCCGAAAACATGGCGAATGACAGCGGTTTCGCCAGTGCCATCATCCGCGTATCCTGGCGCATCGCACCCCAGGTCGGATACAGCCCGAGCAGGCAGGAAATACCCAGCGCCAGGCACAGCAGAAAATGCCCAATTTCAGGGATCATTGCGCGGCTCCTTGTTGATTTCCGGCAGGGTGATGATTTTCGTCCATCGCCTCTTTAATCTCCGGAGGGGTATAGTTTTCATCGTGTTTCGCCAACACCTCTTTGGCACGGATATGGGTGCCGTCTTGCAGCGTTCCCTGTGCCACCACACCCTGCCCTTCTCTGAACAGCGCTGGCAGGATCCCCGTATAGCTCACCTCTACCACGCCGCGCGCATCGTAGAGCTTAAAGGTCACGTCCAGCGTTTTATCGTCACGCTTCACGCTGCCGGGCATCACCATGCCGCCAATGCGCAGGCGCTGTCCCGGCTCCGGCTTCTGACCATTTTCCCGCTTGCCGTAAATGATTTCCCCCGGCGTATAGAAGAGATCGATATTGGCGCTGAGCGCATACATCACCAGTCCGACCGTCAGCGCCAGTCCTCCCAACACGCTACAGGCAAGCCAGAGTCGTACCTTACGCCGCGGATTCACAACGCCTCTCCTTTTTTACGCGCCGCCTGCATCCGGCGCTCGCGCGCCATCTGACGCTGAACGTCAGCCAGCAGCGCCCTGCGCTGCCAGCATGCATGCCAGACCACAATCAGCAGCGAGAACGCCGTCACGGCAACTGCCAGCCAGACATAAAAGGCGTAGCCGCCCATCTGCCAGAAATCACTCCAGGAGTGGAAAGCGCTCGTCATGAATTAACCTCGTTTTTGCGCCCGGAAACCAGCTGCGCCACCCATGGGCGGCGACGTTCCTGTAGCAGAATCAAATTACGCATACGCATTAATGTCAGAGTAATAAAAAGGAATAAGAAGCCGAAAATCGTTAAACGCAACGGCATACGCATAGATGGGTCGATGGTTTTCTGCATATTGGTCGACCCCTGATGCAGGGTGTTCCACCATTCAACGGAAAAATGAATAATCGGCAAATTGACCACCCCGACCAGAACGAGGATCCCGGCGGCGCGCCCGGCCAGGCGGCGGTCATCAAAGGCGTGATACAAGCCAATCACGCCGACATATAAGAACAGCAGCACCAGCTCGGAGGTCAGACGCGCATCCCACACCCACCAGGTGCCCCACATTGGTTTGCCCCAGGCAGAACCAGTGACCAGCGCGATGAAGGTATAGACAGCGCCGGGAAGCGCCATCGCCATCACCGCGTTGTCCGCCATTTTCATTTGCCAAATCAGCCCCACAAAGGCAGTCACCGCCATCGAGCCATAAATCCCCATCGACCAGATAGCCGCGGGCACATGCAGATACATGATGCGATAGCTTTCGCCCTGCTGATAATCCGCTGGGGCGTAGACAAAGCCCCAGATACAGCCCACCACCAGAAACAGCGCGCTCAGGATAGCCATTGCCGGAATAAACCGCCCGCAGACCTTATACAACCGCTCTGGAATGGCGAGTTGGTGTAACGCTTTCCACATTTTTTCTTTGCCTCATATTCCCGCAGATGACGGGAGTTATTGCACGCTGATTCGTAACGCTGCTGCAGTGGCGAACGGACTTAAGGTGGCGCTTCCTGCCAGGAAGGCCCCGAGGATCGCCAGATAGCCGTCAACCGGCAGCAGCATCTGCGCCGCGCCCACGGCGGCGGTCGCAAAAATTAATAAAGGGATCATCAACGGCAGCACCAGCAGGCTGAGCAATACGCCGCCGCGCCGCAATCCGACGGTCAGCCCGACGCCAATCGCACCAATAAAACTGAGCGTGGGCGTACCCAACAATAGCGTAAGCGCCAGCACTTGCCACTCCGCAACGGAGAGGCCAAACAGCGTGGCGATAAGCGGCGAGATGATTAACAGCGGTAGCCCGGAAACCACCCAGTGCGCGGCGACTTTCGCCAGCACCACCAGCGAAAGCGGGACTGGCATCAGCATCATCTGCTGCAACGAACCGTCCAGCCAGTCATCACGAAACAGCCGATCCATTGCCAGCAGTGAGGAGAGTAGCGCCGCTACCCAGACGATGCCGGGGGCAATTTGCCGCAGCAGCTGTGGCTCAGGGCCAATACTGAGTGGAAACAGCGTGACGATAATCAGGAAGAACCACAGCGGGTTGATAATTTCGGCAAAGTTACGAAAGGCAAGGCGCAGGTCGCGCCAGAAAATCTGCGCGATCATGCCACAGCCACCTCATACTCATTGAGCGTAATGGTGCGCAACGGGACGCACAGAGGCCGTAAAGGTTGATGGGTTGTCAGAATGACCGTGCCGCCCTGGACGACATGCTGTTCCAGTCGTGAGGTCAGTTTTTGCACACCGGCCACGTCCAGCGCAGTAAAGGGTTCATCTAAAATCCAGAACGTTGTGCGGCTTAGCCACAGTCTGGCCAGCGCCACGCGCCGCTGCTGCCCGACCGAAAGCTGTGCCACTACAACATCTTCAAAACCGACGAGTCCGACCTGCTCCAGCGCTTGCCAGCGCGTCTCAAGTGACGCCTGCGGGTGATAAAAACGCAGATTTTCCTCCGCCGTCAGCCCTCCTTTTACGCCAACCTGATGGCCAAGCCACAACAGTTGACGATGCCAGTCGTCACGCATCCGATGCAGCGGTTTACCCTGCCACAAAATCTGCCCTTCACTCGGCGTTGATAATCCGGTTAGTATCTGTAATAAAGAGGTTTTTCCTGCCCCATTAGGTCCCGATATTTGGACAACTTCGCCGGGCTGAATAGAACATGACAGGCGGCAAAAGAGTTGACGTTCATCCCGCAGGCACGCAATATTTTTTAATTCAAGCATTAGAAGGCGGATCCAGTTCGGGAGCGCAGAATATTCAAGGATCTACAGTATAGCGAAAGTATGCGTTTCAGTTTGCCAAATATGTTAAAAAATATAAAACGCTTATGATCTGGAACATTATCGTAATATTTATCGCATCACGCATGTTTCATTATTATTAATAAAACCCGCCGATAAAGTGATTCCCGCCATTTTTTCGCCAGCCATCAACCACGTCAACTCATCCGCGCCCTACAAGTGTTCAATTAACATACATAAATGCGGCATATGAAGTTTTAATATTAAAACTTAGGAAGGACAGTGCTGATATTAATCTTTTCTCTCCCTGGTTATATGCTACGTTAATACACTTTCAAAAAACAGGGATAATAAAATGAGTGTTACTTATGTTGTTGTTTTAACCTATATTAAACCGTTAAATGAAGTCGATAGCCTACTTCCCGCCCACGTAGAATGGCTGAAAAAAGGCTATGCGGAAGGTTTATTCCTGGCATCAGGCCGCAAAATCCCACGTTCCGGTGGTGTGATATTGGCAAAATGTGATGATGCTGAAAAACTACAACACTATCTGAGCCTGGATCCCTTCCAGCAGGCTGGCGTCGCGAAAGTTGAGTTGATTCCATTTGAAGCGACCATGACGACTGCCGCCCTAAAAGATATTCTGTAATACCGCTAAAACAAAGCCCGGTTTCCCGGGCCTTGAAGACGGCATACTCATCAATTATAAGCGTTGAGCGTCCGCTGACAGAGGGCCGAGCGAACGCAATCATCTTTATTGAAACGAACGATCCCAACCATTTCATCTTCTTCGAAACGGGCCAGCGCGTCGCTTAGCCCTGAGCGAACGTGCGCAGGTAGATCGCACTGGGTTACATCCCCATTCACAATCACCGTCACATTCTCCCCGAGGCGAGTCAAAAACATCTTCATTTGCGCAGCAGTGACATTCTGAGCCTCGTCAAGAATGACCACGGCATTTTCAAATGTACGTCCACGCATATAGGCGAACGGCGCGATTTCCACCTTACCAATCTCAGGTCGCAGGCAATATTGCATAAAGGAGGCTCCCAGACGTTTCACCAGCACGTCATACACCGGGCGGAAATAGGGAGCGAACTTCTCGGAAACATCTCCAGGTAAGAAGCCGAGATCTTCATCAGCTTGCAGAACCGGACGGGTTACAATAATCCTGTCCACGTCTTTATGGATCAGAGCCTCTGCTGCTTTTGCTGCGCTGATCCAGGTTTTACCACACCCGGCTTCACCGGTGGCGAAGATCAGCTGTTTACTCTCGATAGCATTCAGGTAGTGCGCCTGAGCCTCATTTCGCGCCGTGATTGGCGTGGCATCGCGACTATCACGCGCCATTCCGATCGCTTCTACGCCGCCCATCTGCACAAGCGAGGTGACCGATTCATCTTCACGTTGCTTATGGCTACGCGAGTCCCGCCTCAGCACCCGTTTTGCTTCGCGACGAGCTTTGATCACTGCTTTTTGTCTTCCCATGGATAGCACCTTGAGTTGTAGGTATACATCACACGCGCCGTTGGCGGCACGATTATGCGCACGAACATCTGAGGGTTGGCTTCCTTGTAAGCCATTGCTTGCTTTTGGATAAGACGCCACCCACGGCTACGCGCACCGTACAGGGCGTCAGTTACAAGGATAAAAAGTGAAAGGGGGAGATATTTAGCGGTGACGAAGTGGCTACCGGAAGAGAAACGTCCGCGTAAGGTACTGCTGTTACTGTGAAAAACGTGTCCAGTACAGGACTTTTCCATTCGCGATCTCCATAGTGAACAACTATCACCGCCGGGAACTACCGCTGTTACTTATAAGTACATCATAATCTTTCGCTAATGCAACAATATTTTTACTTGCCATTAACTTGATTTTGACTTGTCGCCACAGACAGTCTCTTGCAGAGAGATGACAAAATTATTTCATTCACAGACCGATCATAAAAAATAATTCGTTCATTCATGAAGATGTCAGTAAATGCCCCGCCGCGCTGCGGGGCATAGGTATCAAGCTTCGAGCAGGGTCTGTCCGAGATAATGATCTGCGGTTTTAACTCCCGGCAACGCAAAGAAGTAACCGCCACCAATTGGTTTGACATACTCCTCAAGCGCTTCACCGTTCAGGCGTTTCTGCACCGTCAGAAAACCTTTTTCCAGATCGTGCTGATAGCAGACGAACAACAGTCCCATATCAAGTTGACCGGAATTGGTCACGCCGAGCGAATAACTGTAACCGCGACGCATCATCAGGCTGGACTCAGTCTCTTTCGTACGCGGGTTTGCCAGACGGATATGGCTGTCGAGTGCAATCACCTCACCTTCTGGATCGCTGGCATAGTCAGGCACATCGTGCTCATGCTGCATACCCAGCGGCGCACCGGTGTGTTTATCGCGACCAAAAATCGTTTGCTGCTCTTTCAGCGGCGTGCGATCCCAAAACTCCACGCGGAACTGAATGAGCCGCACGGCCTGATAGCTGCCACCTTGCGCCCACGCAGGTTCGCCCTGCCCGTCCGTAACCCACACCACGTTTTGCATCAGCTTCACATCTGTAGCGTCCGGGTTCGCGGTACCGTCCTTAAAGCCAAGCAAGTTGACCGGGGTCTCTTTCCCTTTACTGCGCGCGGCGTGATCGGAAATAAATCCTTCACGTTTCCAGCGAACGCTGAGCAGATCGGGCGTATGTTTGATGATATCGCGCAGCGCATGGATGACTGTATCCTGCGTGTTGGCGCAAATCTGCAACAGCAGATCGCCATGGCACAGCGCTGCATCCAAAGAATCATTCGGGAAGCGCGTCATTTTTTGCAGCTTTTTCGGCATCTGCGGTTTCAGGCCAAAACGCTCATCAAACAGCGAGGAGCCGACCGACATCGTGATCGTCAGATTGTCTGGTGCAATGTATGCGCCAAGGATACCGGAATCCATCGGCGGTAACCGCGGATTCGGCGTATCCGGCGCGGGTCCACCGGTAGTCAGAAACGCAAATCGCCGGGTTAGCAGCCGGAACAGACGTTCAAGATCGGCCTTATCGCTGGCGAGAACATCGAACGCCACCAGCATCATAGATGCCTGTTGCGGCGTCAGGATCCCCGCCTGATGTTGACCATAAAACGGCTGCACTTCACTGCGAGCATCAGGAGACAACGTTCCCGGCGCGCTTTGCGGTTTTTGCGCATGGGCAACCGGGCATCCACCTGCCAACGCCAGCGCGCCACCCAAGGCGCCCATTCCTTTCAACAAACGTCGGCGTGACGGTTCACTCACGCCGTTTTCATTTTCTTGCTGCATAGTGCTTAATCCAGACCCAGAACACCGCGTAATTGTGACAAGTCTTCCGCCAGCGTCGTGATTGGCCCTTTCAGCGCATTGCGATCGGCATCGGTCAGTTTGTCATAGGTTTCAAAACCGTCTTTGGTACGGTACTTGCTCAGAATGGTATCGACTTTTTTGAAGTTCGCATCCACCTTCGCCAGCAGTTCAGCATTGGATTTTTGTAACTGCGGACGCAGGAGGTTGACAATTTTCTGCGCGCCATCGACGTTGGCCTGGAAATCCCACAGATCGGTATGGCTGTAGCGATCTTCTTCCCCACTGATTTTGCTGGCTGCGACTTCTTCGATCAGCCCAGCCGCGCCACCCACCACTTTAGACGGTGGGAAGGCCAGCTCGCTAATACGCGTTTGCAGCTCAAGGACATCACGGTTTAACTGGTCGGCGTACTTCTCCATACCTTTAGTGGAATTGTCACCAAACAGCGCCTTTTCCAGACGATGGAAGCCGGTAAATTTCGGATCGGCGGCTTTTTGTTCGTAATCATCTTCCCGCGCATCGATGCTGCCATCGAGATCGGAGAACAGTTCAGCAATCGGTTCAATACGCTCGTAGTGCTGACGCGTTGGCGCATACAGGGATTTTGCTTTTTCCACATCGCCGGCTTTAATCGCATCGGTGAAGGCTTTAGTACCCGCTACCAGTTGCGCGGTTTCAGCCGTCACGTAGGCTTTGTACTCGGTAATCGCACCGCCCAGGCTCAACAGAGCATCACTGTGCGCGGCATCCGCTGTAGCGCTTCCTTTTACGATCAATTTGCCTTTCGGGTTGGTCAACAGACCGCAGGTCATATCATATTCGCCAGGCTGCAGGTTGGCCGTCATTTTCTGGCTAAAGCCCGGCGCAATGTTTTCGCGCTCTTCAACCACCATAACGCCTTTGAGGATCTCCCACTCCAGCGCTTTCTGGCTGTGGTTCTGGATGATGAACTGCGTTTTCCCGGCGTTAACCGTGATCGTCATCGGCTCACACTGTTTATCGTTAACCGTGACTTTCACCTGCGGAATATCGGCGGCTTGTGCAGAAAAAACGGATGCAAACAGCGCGGCAATCCCTAACTGCAGCGCACTACGGCGAAAATGAAGCGTCATAACCTGGCCCTTTAAATAAGTATGTTGTAACTAAAAAGTATTCTGCATCGCGTTTTTTTTAAGGTGCGGTACGCGATGCCGTAGTGCCTGAACGCGGCGGTAGTGCAAATATAATTAATGCCGGAATCAGGTAGATAAACCAGACAGCCACTTCACTCACGCTTGGCGCCTCCTGATAGCCGAAGATTCCTTCCATCAACGTGCCAAACAGCGAGTGCGTCGAAAGCACGCTGCTGATGTCAAATGCCACATCCTGAAAATGATTCCATAATCCGGCTTCGTGGAATGCGCGGATAGCCCCAGCAGCGAGTCCGGCGGCCACCAACAAAATGAACAGACTGGTCCACTTGAAGAATGCCCCGAGATTGAGACGAATACCGCCGAGGTAAATCAGATAACCCAATACCACCGCGGTTGCCAGCCCCAGCATCGCGCCCAGCGGCGGCCAGATGCCGACATCCTGCTGAAACGCCGCCAGCAGAAAGAACACCGACTCCAGCCCCTCGCGGGCGACGGCAAAAAAGACCATCATCACCAGAGCCCAGCCGTGATGGTTGCCGCGCTGTAACGCGTTATCGATAGCCTGTTCAAGCTGGACTTTGACGTTGCGTGAAACTTTACGCATCCAGAACACCATCCAGGTGAGGATCACTACAGCAATGACCGCCACGATGCCTTCGAACAGCTCCTGCTCTTTTTGCGGAAATTCCCCAGTGGTTTCGTTGATGAAAATCCCTAACGCCAGGCATAACGCCGCCGCCAGCAAAACACCAATCCACATCACACCAATCCAACGACCACGCTGAGTCCGTTTCAGGTAGCTGGCAATCAGGCTGACAATCAGCGCGGCCTCTAACCCTTCGCGCAACATAATTAGAAATGGAACAAACATGCGAAGAACCCTTAAACGTTATTCTCAGTCAACTGATGCAAAGAAAAGTAAATTACAGTGATAGTGATTATCATTACAGGAAAGAAAAACTCAAGCAGAATGTTTTGAGAATGATGACTTAATGTAAACAGTTAGTCTGGTAATGGTTAGTGTGAGTTTGAGACGGGAGCAATAAAAAAGCCCGCACGCGGCGGGCCTGAGGACAAAGGTAGATTATTCTGCCTGTAAACGCGACGGCGGCGCGGAGTGATAATGCGCGTCAGCCTCGGCAAAACGTTGCTGCATTGCGGTTGATGGCGCTTTACCCAACAGACTAAAGACGACAATACCGATGCTGCCGAAAATAAAGCCAGGGATGATTTCATACAGACCCAGCCAGGCAAACTGCTTCCAGACGATTACCGTCACCGCGCCGATGATCATCCCTGCCAGCGCGCCGTTGCGGGTCATGCGCGACCACATTACCGAGAACAGAACCACCGGACCAAACGCCGCGCCAAAGCCTGCCCAAGCGTAGCTAACCAGACCCAGCACACGGTTCTCCGGGTTGGCCGCCAGCGCGATGGACACCAGGGCCACAACCAGCACCATGATACGACCAATCCACACCAGCTCTTTCTGGCTGGCATTTTTACGCAGGAACGCTTTGTACAAATCTTCGGTGATTGCGCTGGAACACACCAGCAACTGGCAGCTCAGGGTCGACATCACCGCCGCGAGGATCGCAGACAGCAGAATACCGGCAATCCACGGGTTGAACAGGATTTGCGCCAGTTCAATAAACACACGCTCAGCGTTCTGATTAACGGCACCTGCCAGCGACGGGTTGTTATTAAAGTAAGCGATACCGAAGAAACCAACGGCAACTGCGCCGCCCAAACACAGGATCATCCAGGTCATGCTAATGCGACGTGCATGCACAATGCTATGGTGAGAATCTGCCGCCATAAAGCGCGCCAGAATATGCGGCTGGCCAAAGTAGCCCAGGCCCCAACCCATCAGAGAAATGATGGCAACAAAATTCAGCCCTTTGAACATGTCTACGTTCTCAATGCTCTTTTGTTTAATCACTTCCAGCGAATCATCGAATCCACCCACGCCGATAATGACCATGATCGGCGTCAGAATCAGAGCAAAGATCATCAGGCTGGCCTGAACGGTATCGGTCCAGCTTACCGCCAGGAAACCACCAATAAAGGTGTAAATGATCGTCGCGGCCGCTCCCGCCCACAGCGCTGTTTCATAGCTCATGCCAAAGGTGCTTTCAAACAGACGCGCCCCTGCCACAATTCCTGAAGCACAATAGATGGTGAAAAACAGCAAAATAACCAGCGCGGAGATAATCCGCAGAATGCGGCTTTTATCTTCAAAACGACCGGTAAAGTAATCCGGTAACGTCAGGGCATTATTATTGTATTCGGTGTGTACGCGTAAACGTCCGGCCACCAGCTTCCAGTTGATCCATGCGCCCAAAATAAGGCCGATGGCGATCCAGCTTTCTGAAATCCCCGACAGGAAAATCGCGCCAGGCAGACCCATCAGCAACCAGCCACTCATATCGGATGCGCCAGCAGATAACGCGGTCACGAATGGACCCAGGCTGCGTCCACCCAGAATGTAATCGTCAAAGTTTTTGGTTGAACGCCATGCAATAAACCCTATCAATATCATGCCGAAAATATAGACACAGAATGTCACTAACATCGGTGTGCTAATAGCCATCAAAACTCTCCAAAATTATGTATCAGCAATGCCGTGGCTTGCCGTTTTATTACCCTGCCGGAACGTGGCAAAGATATCTATGTTTACCAGGCGACCGTATCCTGCCGGAAGCGATGGTCATTCACAATCGATTTAACACACCATTTACATCAAAATTGTTCCAGAGTAGATAGCATTTTTCTGTAGGTTGCACTCTCTCACATTTTTTTTGGTTGCACCTTTGAAAAGTGTTAACTACCGCAGAGAAAAAGATTCCATAATTTTTATTCTCCCTGTCACGAACCCCAACTTTATTAACATTTCATTCATTTTCAAGCTTGCAAACCACGTCACATTTAACACGGTTGCACAAAGTTGCAACATAGTGGATATTTCTCGGTAACTATCAGACCCGTATTTCAGTACAACAGGAGTAAACGGCATGGGAACCACCACGATGGGGGTTAAGCTGGATGACGCCACTCGCGAGCGTATTAAAACAGCCGCATCACGAATCGATCGCACACCGCATTGGCTGATCAAGCAAGCCATCTTTAATTATCTCGAAAGACTGGAAAATGACGATGCGCTTCCTGAACTGCCGGCCCTGCTGGCGGGCGCGGCGAATGAGGGTGAGGAGTCAACCACGCCGCAGAATGAAACGCATCAGCCTTTCCTGGAATTTGCCGAACAAATTCTGCCGCAGTCTGTTTCCCGTGCGGCAATCACCGCCGCGTACCGCCGCGCCGAAACCGACGCCGTGCCGATGCTGATGGAGCAGGCACGTCTGCCGCAACCCATCGCCGAGCAGGCGCATAAGCTGGCGTACGATCTGGCCGATAAACTGCGTAACCAGAAGACCGCCAGCGGTCGCGCCGGAATGGTACAAGGTTTATTGCAGGAGTTCTCCCTTTCTTCGCAGGAAGGCGTGGCGCTGATGTGTCTGGCGGAAGCCCTGCTGCGTATTCCCGATAAGGCAACCCGCGATGCGTTGATCCGCGACAAAATCAGCAACGGTAACTGGCAGTCGCACATTGGGCGTAGCCCGTCTCTGTTCGTTAACGCGGCGACCTGGGGACTGTTGTTTACCGGTCGTCTGGTTTCTACGCATAACGAAGCCAGCCTCTCCCGCTCGCTCAACCGTATTATCGGCAAGAGCGGCGAACCTTTAGTGCGTAAAGGCGTCGACATGGCGATGCGCTTGATGGGCGAACAGTTCGTCACCGGGGAAACCATCGCCGAAGCGCTGGCTAACGCACGTAAACTGGAAGAAAAAGGTTTCCGCTACTCCTACGACATGCTAGGCGAAGCGGCGCTAACCGCCGCCGATGCCCAGGCTTATCTGGTTTCTTACCAGCAGGCGATCCACGCCATTGGTAAAGCGTCTAACGGACGCGGCATTTATGAAGGGCCTGGCATTTCGATCAAGCTGTCGGCGCTGCACCCGCGCTATAGCCGCGCGCAATATGACCGCGTGATGGATGAACTCTATCCGCGCCTGAAATCGTTGACACTGCTGGCCCGTCAGTACGACATCGGTATTAATATCGACGCCGAAGAGGCTGACCGACTGGAGATCTCCCTCGATCTGTTGGAAAAACTGTGCTTCGAACCCGAACTGGCGGGCTGGAACGGTATCGGCTTTGTTATCCAGGCCTACCAGAAGCGCTGCCCATTTGTTATCGACTATCTGATCGATCTCGCCACCCGCAGTCGCCGCCGCCTGATGATCCGTCTGGTTAAGGGCGCATACTGGGATAGCGAAATCAAACGTGCGCAAATGGACGGTCTGGAAGGCTATCCGGTTTATACCCGTAAGGTGTATACCGACGTTTCCTATCTGGCCTGTGCGAAAAAACTGCTGGCCGTACCGAATCTGATCTACCCGCAGTTCGCCACCCATAACGCCCACACGCTGGCGGCGATTTATCAGTTAGCAGGGCAAAACTATTATCCTGGTCAGTATGAGTTCCAGTGCCTGCACGGCATGGGTGAACCCCTGTACGAGCAGGTTACAGGCAAAGTCGCGGATGGCAAACTGAACCGTCCATGCCGTATTTATGCGCCAGTAGGTACGCACGAAACCCTGCTGGCGTACCTGGTGCGTCGTCTGCTGGAAAACGGTGCCAACACCTCGTTCGTCAACCGCATTGCTGACAACACTTTGCCGCTGGACGAACTGGTTGCTGATCCGGTCGAAGCCGTGGAAAAACTGGCGCAACAGGAAGGCCAGACAGGTTTACCGCATCCGAAGATTCCCCTGCCGCGCGACCTGTACGGTAAAGGCCGGGAAAACTCAGGCGGACTGGATTTGGCTAACGAACATCGTCTGGCCTCGCTGTCCTCTGCCCTGCTCAATAGCGCGCTGCAAAAATGGCATGCCAAACCGATTCTCGAGCAGCCGGTTGCTGACGGTGAAATGACCCCGGTGGTTAACCCGGCCGAGCCAAAAGACATTGTCGGCTACGTGCGTGAAGCGACTCACAGCGAAGTGGAACAGGCATTACAAAACGCCGTCAATAATGCGCCAATCTGGTTTGCGACGCCGCCACAAGAGCGCGCCGCTATTTTGCATCGCGCCGCCGTTCTGATGGAAGGCCAGATGCAGCAATTGATTGGCATTCTGGTGCGCGAAGCGGGTAAAACCTTCAGCAACGCCATTGCAGAAGTGCGCGAAGCGGTAGATTTCCTGCACTATTATGCAGGCCAGGTGCGCGATGATTTCGATAATGAAACCCATCGTCCGTTAGGCCCGGTGGTGTGTATCAGCCCGTGGAACTTCCCGCTGGCCATTTTCAGCGGACAGATTGCTGCCGCGCTGGCCGCAGGCAACAGCGTACTGGCAAAACCAGCGGAACAAACCCCGCTGATTGCCGCCCAGGGTATCGCGATTTTACTCGAAGCGGGCGTACCGCCGGGCGTGGTACAACTGTTGCCGGGCCAGGGCGAAACCGTCGGAGCGCAGCTCACTTCCGATGAGCGCGTACGCGGCGTGATGTTTACTGGCTCAACGGAAGTCGCCACGCTGTTGCAACGCAATATTGCGACCCGCCTTGATGCTCAGGGCCGTCCAATTCCGCTTATCGCCGAAACCGGTGGTATGAACGCGATGATCGTCGACTCCTCCGCGCTGACGGAACAGGTTGTAGTGGACGTGCTGGCCTCTGCGTTTGACAGTGCCGGACAGCGCTGCTCCGCGCTGCGCGTCCTGTGTCTGCAGGATGATATTGCCGACCACACGCTGAAAATGCTGCGCGGGGCGATGGCGGAATGCCGCATGGGTAACCCGGGTCGCCTGACTACCGATATTGGGCCGGTTATCGATGAAGAAGCCAAAGCCAATATTGAGCGCCATATTCAGGCCATGCGCGCCAAAGGACGTCCGGTGTTCCAGGCCGTGCGCGAAAATAGCGACGATGCGCGGGAATGGCAAACCGGTACCTTTATCGCCCCGACGCTTATTGAGCTGGAAAGCTTCGATGAATTACAAAAAGAGGTGTTCGGTCCGGTACTGCACGTCGTGCGTTACACCCGTAACAATCTCGGTAGCCTGATTGAACAAATTAATGCCTCCGGCTACGGCCTGACGCTGGGCGTCCACACCCGTATCGATGAAACCATCGCTCAGGTCACGGGATCTGCACATGTGGGGAACCTGTACGTTAACCGTAATATGGTTGGCGCCGTCGTCGGGGTGCAGCCATTCGGTGGCGAAGGCTTGTCAGGAACCGGACCAAAAGCAGGTGGACCGCTGTACCTGTACCGCCTGCTGGCTAACCGTCCGGAGAATGCGCTGGGCATTACACTTGCCCGTCAGGATGCAGACTATCCGGTCGATGCGCAGCTTAAAGCGGCACTCGTTCAACCGTTGGAAGCGCTCACCGAATGGGCCGCCGATCGCCCGTCGCTGCGTGCGCTTTGCCAGCAGTTTGGCGAACTGGCGCAGGCCGGAACGCAACGTCTGCTGCCAGGGCCAACCGGCGAGCGCAATACCTGGACGCTGTTACCGCGCGAGCGCGTACTGTGTATCGCTGATGACGAGCAGGATGCGCTGGTACAGGTTGCCGCCGTGACTTCGGTGGGAAGCTTGATCCTGTGGCCGGATGATGCGTTCCATCGCGAGCTGGCTAAACGTCTGCCTGGCGCGGTCTCCGGACGCATCCAATTTGCCAAAGCGGATAGCATCACCACGCAACCGTTCGATGCCGTTATTTTCCATGGCGATTCCGATCAGCTTCGCGCGTTGTGTGAAGCGGTGGCGGCCCGTGAAGGTGCGATTGTGTCGGTTCAGGGATTTGCCCGCGGCGAAAGCAATATTCTGCTTGAGAGGCTGTATATTGAACGTTCCCTGAGCGTCAATACTGCCGCTGCCGGAGGGAACGCCAGCCTGATGACAATCGGCTAAGGTTGTGCTTAATTAAGGCTCCGGTAACGGGGCCTTTTTTATAAAGCCAGAGGGAAACATGAAAAGAATTTTACTGACATGTGCAGCGCTGCTGCTGAGCGGACAGGCGCTGGCAGATGACTGCGCCAACGCGAATAATCAAGCTGAAATGAACACCTGTGCGGCAGAGCAGCTTAAAGCAGCCGACGCCAAACTTAATGAAACGTATCAAAATGCGCTGAAGCGCGCCGCCCCAACCCAGCGCGATTTACTGAAAAAAGCGCAAACTTCGTGGATAACCCTGCGCGATGCAGACTGTGCGTTAATCAGTTCTGGTACCGAAGGCGGTAGCGCCCAGGCGATGATTTCCAGCCAGTGTTTAACGGATAAGACCAACGAGCGCGAAGCGTTTCTCGCCTCGCTTTTACAGTGTGAAGAAGGCGATTTAAGCTGTCCGCTACCGCCAGCCAGCTAACGCACGCGGATCCCTTCGATAATCATCCGCTGTACGCTCTCAACGGTCTGGTTAAAAAAGGCTTCATCACGCAGCGTTGCGCCCGTTACCGCCTCTACCTGTGGGGCAAAGTCTGCATAATGTTGTGTTGAAGCCCAAATCATGAAAATCAGATGGTGCGGATCGACAGGAGCTAGTTTCCCACTGCTTACCCATCCGGCAATCAACGCCGATTTATCATCAATCAGCGTTTTAAGATCACCCGTTAATTCAGCCATCAACAATGGCGCGCCCGCCAGCATCTCCATGCAGAATAACCGGGAAGCCTGCGGGTAATCGCGCGACACTTCCAGCTTAAGGCGAATGTATTCTTTAATGGCCACCAGCGGCGCAAAGTCTTCGCGAAACGCCTTCAGCGGTGCCAGCCAGATATCAAGAATTTGCCGTAAAACGGCAATATAAAGCACCTCTTTTGACGGGTAATAATAGAGCAGATTAGTTTTTGACACCCCCGCCTGCTCTGCCACCTGTTCCAGACGCGTACCGTGGATCCCATATTGGGAGAAGATATTTAATGCCGCGGTTAAAATAGCCTGACGTTTAGCATTGACGGCCTGCGAGCGTTTACCGTTTTTTTTCTCTGCGCGTTGGACCATGCGCCCTCTCCTTCTTGTGAGGGCGTCAGCATACCAAATCACACGGTGAATGGTTAAATTAAAGCGATTCAGGAGGCGCCGTCTGCGGCTGCGATTTTTTCTTCTTGAACTTCAGTTCGCTGACCAGCACGCCAACAATAATGAATGCTGCGCCTAACAAAGCCAGTAGCGGTAGGCGTTCACCCGCCAGACGACCAAAGATCCCCGCCCACACCGGCTCTCCGGTATAGATGACCGTCGCCCGCGTCGGCGAAACGCTGCGCTGCGCCCAGTTCATGGTGACCTGAATAATCGCGCTAAAAATGCCTAATCCCAGCGCGACAACCAGCAATCCTGTCGACATCGGCGGTACAGACTCGCCTGCCGGGGCCATGGCAATAAACGCCACCACAGAAGCGGTTGCCAGTTGCACCACCGTTACCCGACGCACATCTACTTTTCCCGCCCATGCGCTAATCAGAATAATTTCTGCCGCAATTGCCACCGCGCCCGCAAGCGTGATCCACTCACCTTCACCCAGCGCCAGTAAATTTCCCCCCGGCCCGGCAAGAAAAATCAACCCGATAAAGGCCAGTACAATCCCGACACACGGCATTAAACCTGGCATACGCCCCAGACACAGCCATTGCAACAGCGGCACCAGCGGTACATACATCGCGGTAATAAACGCCGATTTACTGCTGGGAATAAACTGCAAGCCCCAGGTTTGCAGACTGTAACCCAGCGCTATCGCAATGCCGATCGCCACGCCGGCATTAACCTCCAGCCAGGTCAGCTTATGCAACGTTCGCCACGACAGAAGCGCCACGGCCAGCGCAGCAGTCGCAAAACGCACACCGACAAAGAAAAAGGGCCCGCTCAGAGTAACGGCATATTGCACCGCCAAAAACGTTCCACCCCAGAACATGGTGATCACAATGAGGATCGCCTCCTGAGGTTTAACAGAAAAGGAATAACGAGAAAGTAAAGACATGAGACACCCGATTAACAGAATGTCATTAGTCTGCGTTGCGTTTTGTTACAGTTCAACCTTGCAGACAAAAAAAACCGCCGGAAGATCCCGGCGGCGGTGGCTTCGTGGCGGCTAATAAGATGAAACACGAGACCGTCACGACATAACTATCAGGCAATACAGTAATTACGATTTATTATTGCCATGGCTATTTTTGCCCCCTTTCTTGCCTGCTTCTGAAGCGCGTTGCGGGTCATTCTTGAAGTTGCCCCCGCTGTGCTGGCCACCTTTTCGACCTGCTTCTGATGCTCTTTCGCGGTCTTCCGCAAAGTTACCGGAACCGCCTCGATGGTTTGCCATTACTGACCTCCGTCATTGATTAGACATCATATTGCATAGGTACTGAGGAGTGATACCTCAACGCAGCGTCTGGGCGATGCCCTTGTTTTCGCTACGTGGAATTAAGCTTAGTGAAGACCGGCCTGTTGACCAGCAAACTGTAATATCCTGCAACAGGATCCGCCGCATAACCAAAATAATAACATCAAGAAATCAATAAGCCTTTCTTATGACTACCGAATTTCTCCCGGTTAAATATGTATCATTTTGCAACAAAAGAGGATGTTATAAAAATTGTTATAAATCAAAGAAGTGTTTGTGAAATTTGCACTCCTGACAGTACGTCATATCTTTATAGGTAGGTAGCGAATCGCTACGAACACGGTTAACTCGAGGAGTAGTGTAAAATGGCAAAAGTTCTGGTGCTTTATTATTCCATGTACGGACACATTGAAACTATGGCCCATGCAGTTGCAGAAGGCGCGAATAAGGTAGACGGCGCGGAAGTCATCATTAAGCGTGTACCAGAAACCATGCAGCCTGAGATTTTCCTCAAGGCGGGCGGTAAAACACAAAATGCACCAGTCGCCACCCCGCAAGAACTGGCTGATTACGACGCCATCATTTTTGGTACCCCGACACGCTTTGGCAATATGTCCGGCCAGATGCGTACCTTCCTTGATCAGACTGGCGGGCTGTGGGCTTCCGGCGCGCTGTACGGCAAACTCGCCAGCGTATTCAGCTCAACGGGGACCGGCGGCGGTCAGGAACAAACCATTACCTCAACCTGGACGACGCTTGCCCACCATGGGATGGTGATTGTGCCTATCGGCTACGCAGCGCAAGAGCTGTTTGATGTCTCACAGGTTCGCGGCGGTACGCCTTACGGCGCAACCACTATCGCCGGAGGCGACGGCTCCCGTCAGCCAAGTCAGGAAGAGTTGTCTATCGCCCGCTATCAGGGTGAATATGTCGCAGGTCTGGCAGTAAAACTCAACGGCTAATCTTCAACAGGAGGATTCGAATGCCAACTCAAGAAGCGAAAGCCCATCACGTCGGTGAATGGGCAAGTCTGCGCAATACATCGCCGGAAATAGCCGAAGCCATTTTTGAAGTCGCGCATTATGACGAGAAACTGGCGGAAAAAATTTGGGAAGAAGGTAGCGATGAGGTGCTCATCAAAGCCTTTGAGAAAACAGACAAAGATTCGCTCTTTTGGGGTGAACAGACTATCGAACGCAAAAACGTCTAGCGCTCTGACTCCCCCGCTCGCACGGGGGAGTTTTTCTTTTACTTCGCCGCCTCATTCAACACGCTATCGAACTTATCGATCGGGCAAAAGCCGTTCGCATCTATCGGACACCCTTTCAGCTCCAGGGTCACGCGCTGCGCCGGGGATTTCAGCGTCAGGACATCCGCATTACGCAGTTGCTGCGAGCTTTGATAGACGTATTCGATTTTCATCAGATCACGATTCGCCTTGCTGTCATGCCAGCGCTGGAAGACAATCTTCCCGCCGATCGGCGTACGCTCGTTCTGATCGTGAAGCTGGTACGGTTTGAAATCCAGCGCGGTGAGCAGCGAAGCAATGTTTGAGTCATGCCCCACCAGCACGGTTATTTTCGGCGCTTTCGCGCGTTCGGTAACCAGCGCATTATCAATATATTTCACCAGCGGTTTGGCGACGTTCTGCGCAACTTCCGGCGAGGTGAACAGGCTGTCCTGATAGCCATTTTTCAGCTTCGACAGCACCTTCCACTGTTGATCGGACTTAATTTCCCCCCAGGCGACCTGGTCCATCGGGAAACCTTCGTAATATTGCAGCGTAAAAGCATCGACCAGCGAGTTCCCCACCTTTAATGGTCCTGACACCCCCGGCTCCTGCTGGTATTTGGCGCTGAACGTATCTTTGGCGTCGGTCAGGGAACACTGCTGTTTTTCTTTGCAGGACGGCGAGTCTTTGTAGTCGGTCATTTGCTCAAGCAATTGATAGCTGTCGCTGAGCTGCATTTTGCTGCGCTCTTTTTCCATCGCCTGGACGGCCTGCTGGCTGAAGGCGGCAGAATCATCGGTGATCACCGGGTTAAAAGTGGGATCCATGGTACCCATTTTTTCCTGATGATGAACTGGAACGTCACACCCCGGGAATGCGCCAGTGACAAAGAACTGCGCCGTAGCAACCGTACGCTGCAGGCTATTCGCATAGGTATAGACCGTGTCCGGAGCCGGACATTCGCCCGTTTTCACCATCCCTTGCTCTGCCAGCCACTCACGCATGTAGTGACCCATATAGACTTCCAGCACGCCGCCTTTGGTGGTGAGTTGCCCGCCAGGAACATCCCATTCCGGCCATTGTTTAGGCGTGGACTGCTCAAGAACGCTGCCGTTATTGGCTAAAGGTGCACGTAAGTTATGCCGACTCATCATCAATACTTGCTGAAGCTGATAGCCTTCCGGCGCGGTCTGCGCGTACGCGGCGCCTGACACTAATACAGCCCCTGCCACGGCTGCGGCGATTAACGATTTATTCATCCCTACGACCTCTTGTTGTTATCAATCACAACAGAGTGTGACAGAAACAGGACATTTTTCCGGGAACGCTTTCGCAAAACAGGGCATCTACCGTGTTGTTTTAATACCGAACTCGCTATTGAGTTTGCGGATCCCTGGTGGAGTAAAGGTGACATGGCGACTACCGGTCTGCGTTTTAATCCACTTTTGTTCGGTAAACCAACGTAGCAGCGTTGCGCCAAGCACGCCGCCAGGATGGTAACGTCGCTCACTCCAGTCCAGACAACCGCAGGCTAATTTTCGCCGTGACGAGCCGGTAAAGAGGACGATCCCCATTTCCGTCAGCTTTTCCTGCCCGAGTTCAGTTAGCGTTTCACCATCCGGCGTTAACCACTGGCGGGAAACGAACGTATCAAACAGTCTCACCGCCACTTCTCCGGCGAGATGGTCGTAGCAGGTGCGGGCATGCCGCAAACTCAGGGGCGTGGTGATTTTTCGAGGGGTAGATGTCGCCCACGCCCCCCCCATCAGTCGTTCCAGCAGCTCAGCAATCTCTGCGCCTGCGAGGCGAAAATAACGATGCCTTCCCTGAGCGAGCGCCACCACAAAATATTGCTCGCACAAACGCGCCAGATGCGCGCTGGCGGTTGAAGCGGATACATCCGCGACAGCGCTGAGTTCGGTCGCGGTCCAGGCGCGGCCATCCATCAGCGCGCACAGCATACGCGAGCGCGATTTATCGGCCATGACTGCTGCAGTGAGCGCCATGCGCGACTCCAGTTCGCCCTCTTCTTCCTTTAACATCACCGATGCCATAGTGACCTCGTTGGCCCTGAATATCTGAATTAACGATGCCATGAAAGCGCGCTAAAGTCACCGAAGGGTCACACCGCACGTAACATCATCTCCACACCCAGTCCGAGCAGACACAACAGAAAACAGCGTTTAAACACCAGCGGTGAAATAACCCGACGTACGTGGGTTCCCATCCACTGACCAATCAGCGCGGGAACAATGGCCAACGCCGATAAGCTCAGCGACTGTGCAGGCAGCGCGTTGTGCCACCACAGTCCAAGCGCCAGTGCCAGCGTTGAAAATGTGAAAGAGATCCCCAGCGCCTGCACCAGTTCATCTTTCTCAAAACCCAGAGATTGGATCCAGGGCACCGCAGGCATCACAAATACGCCGGTTCCGCCGGTCAGCAAGCCGGTAACGAATCCAATAACGAGGGAGTACGGTTTTTCACGGTGCGCGGCCACCGCGATCTTCTTACCCGCCAACGTCCAGATGGCGTAAGCCACCAGCGCTACGCCGAGCGCAAACTGGGTGCGGGCCGTGTCGCCGCCGGTAATCCAGGCACTGGCAAGCAGGGTCGCTACCACCACCATCAACAGCATTGGCCACAGCCGTTTGAGTAATCTGCGCGTATTACCACCGCCGCCAAACTGGAATAAATTACTTATAAGTGAGGGTAATAGCAGCATTGCCGCTGCGGCAACCGGCGAAATAAGCGATCCGAGGATCCCCATCGCCACGGTGGGTAACCCCATACCGGTGACGCCTTTCACCATGCCTGCGAGGACAAATGTCGCGGCAATCATCATTACCAGAGAAGGTCCAAACGCTACAGAACTCGTCATGTTGCATTTTCCTGCAAAGAGAAGGTGACCTATTCTGAACACCAATCACCCTGCTTGCTTCGCCAGACAACGAAATATGTCCTCCCGTTTTAGCGACGACAGCATAAAAAATGCCGGGTTTCCCCGGCACGATTATCAGAACGTTTTCGCCCACCACAGCCGAAGCTTCATGCCCCAGTAGCTGGTCCAGCCGCTGGTTGTAGACATCACCCGGCCTTGCGACATCACCACCAGCGTGGGCGTGACGCTGACTGCCCAACTGTGGGAAATGGCCCCGTTTGCATCATTGATGACCGGAAAGTCCACGCCTTTTCGCGACAGCCAGCGGGATACCTCGGCTTCATTACCGGAGCGTAGCGCAATGGTCATCACGTTTTCCCCTTCCGAACGTAGCCTGGCGACTTCCGGCGTCGTGAAGCGACACACGCCGCACCAGCTTGCCCAGAAATAGAGCAATACCGGCTCGTTTTGACTCAGCGCCGCCAGCGTGACGGTTTCACCATCCAGCGTTTGTAAAGGCGTACTGTCAAACGAGGCGGGGAGCTGTGGCGCACGCCAGGCATCCATCAGCAGCATCACACCGGCTAACAACGCCAGTAAGATCACCCCTTCGCGCAGCCAGCGGCGCAGCTTACTGACCATTGGCTGCCGCCAGTTTTTCTTTTACGACTTCCTCAAGCGTTTCCCACGGTACCGCGCCGGGAATGAGTTCATCGCCAATAATCGTTGCAGGAGTACCTTGCACCCCGACCAGTCGCGCCAGTTGCAGATTCGTACTCAGCGTTTCAGCACTTTGCGCGTCCAGCGTCACCGGAGTGGCGCCCGCTTTTTCCTGGGCCTGCTTGATACTCACGTCAGTATGATAGCTCTTCTTCTGCATCAGCTTTTCATGCAGCGCCAGAAACTGCTGCGGATACTGATGCCAGGTGGTCAGCACGGTCCGCGCCGCCAGTTCCGAACTTTCCCCTTTAAATGGCAGGGGTTTAATGACCACCGCCACATCAGGATATTTCTGCACAATTTTCTCCAGCATCGGATCGAGCTGTTTACAGTATGGACAGTTGTAATCGGTAAAGTTTATCAGCGTCAGTTTCGCCTGCTTTGCACCAATACGTGGACTGCTGGGATCGTTAAACAGGGCTTCCTGGATAAGCGCTTCGATTTGCTTTTCCTGTTCCGGGGTAAATGGCGCAGGCTCTTTCGCCACGCTGACGGCGGAAAACAAGGTTAACAGCAGAACAATCATCATCTTCATGGGGTGACTCCTTTGGCATCATTCAACGTTTGCAGTACCGCATCGCGGGTTAACAACGTTGGCAACGCCTGACCTTCCGGCAGACCGGGGCCATAAATTTGGTTATACGGCACAGCAACCTGGCCGCGTTTTTTCAGAAATTCGGTGATGGCTTCAGAAGGGAGCGTCCAGTCGCCGCGCAGCGCCACCACATCCGGCTGTTGCAACGCGGTCTGGACGTCATCTTTATGCAAGACGTTGTATTTATTTACCTTACAGGTAATGCACCAGTCTGCCGTGACGTCAATAAATACACGTTTGTGTTGCGCCAACGCCTCTTCAATTGCCTGCTCGCTAAGCGGCTGCCAGTTGACGCTCTCTTTAGCGTTACTTTGCCCTGCCAGCCCTAAATGCGGGAGCAGCAATGTCGCAAGCCAGATAGCCGAACCCAGCATCATCACGCCGAGAAGACGCCGCAGGATATTCATCCAGCGCCCCGGCCGCGGCAGGCGCAGCGCCAGACCGGGACGCAGGGCCACCAGCAGCCACGGCAGGCTCATCCCCAAACCCAGCGCGATAAACAGCCCCCACAGCGTCGGTAATGAGGCCGTCAGCGCCACCGCCACCGCCGTTCCCAGAAACGGGGCACTGCACGGCGTGGCGAGCAGGGTCGCAAATGCGCCTTGCCAGAAATGCCCCGACAGACCGTTGCCGCCGTGAGTCGCCAGCGTGGTGGTCATCACCGAAGGCAAGCGGAATTCAAACCACCCGAACAGGCTGGCGCTAAACGTCAGCATCACCAACACCATAACGCCAATGAACCACGGATTCTGGAACTGGATCCCCCAGCCAAGCGCCTGATTGGTTAACCGCAGTACCGTCATCAATAGCGCCAGAGCCATAAAGGAGACCAGTATTCCGGCTACCGATGCGAGGAACTGACGACGAATCTGGCGGCGGCTTTTTTCCTCGACCAGTAAAATCGAACCCAGCTTCATGCCCAGCACCGGTAACACGCAGGGCATCAGGTTGAGAATCAACCCGCCCAATAGCGCCATTAGCGCCACCTGCCACAGCGGGAGTGAGGCGTTATCACTGGCTGGCGCTTCACCAATAGCAAGACGGCTTTCCTGTGCCACGCCGTTATCAGCCAGCACCAGCGTGACCGACTTACCGCGCAGATCCGGCGCGCCTTCCCCCCAGCCATCATGTACAGGTACCGTGGCGCGTAGCGTTTCCCCGTCAACCTGGATTTGCGGCATACCAAAATCCGCATCATCTACGGCATCCAGATACAGCCCAGGCGCAGTCCAGCCTGCGGCGCGCTGCGCCTCAACGACCAGCTCTCCGGCACGCGCTCCGGCATGAAGAGAATCAGTCAGGCCACTGGCGAGCGGGATCTGCCCCATCGCCTGAGCGTAGTCATGCGCAAAAGTCGGATCCTCGGCGGTGGGCGTTACGGAAAAAGGGAAATCCGTCAACAGGCAAACGTTGCTACAGGTGGATAGCGTCAACACGCCGCTAAGCGTGGCAGGCGATCTGCCGCGCACCATCATCGGGAACGTCACCCGATCGTGATACCCCTGGGTGGTGATATTGGCGACCTCAAAACGCGCAGGGGTTGGCCAGAACCAGTCAACCGTGGGCATTTCGCCCTTCCAGGCGATAGACGGCGCGACGCCCCCCTCCCCCGGCGAACGCCAGTAGGTTTTCCAGCCATCTTCCAGTTTAACATCCAGCAGCAGACGGGTTTCACCAGCGACTGACGTATCGGCGCGTAATCGCACACTGGCGTGATCGTTATCGGGTGAACGTAGCCAGCCGGGTTCAGCCGCCCAGGATACGGGCAGCCAGAGTAATAACAGACAGAGCAGCGCCTGCCTGAAAACAGTCATCATAGTTTTTCTCCGTGAATAATTATCTAACAGTCAGCAACGGCTGTTCTGTCATTCACGGAAGACGCAAAATCGGAGATGTACCCTAAGAGTGGGCGGCGAGATGGCTCGCGGTGGGAAAAAAGGTAAACGAAACGCCCGCACAGGTGCCAGCAGCGACAGCAGCAGACACAGCGCCAGAATAATGCCCTCAAACAGTACCGGTGGCGCAGCCAGTAACGACTTCGCACTCAGTTCACATGGCGTAACCGGGGTAGCCTCATCAGGTTGCGCTTGTTCGCTTGTGACAACGTTTGGAGCAACGGTGTTCATCTGCAACGCATGCAGGCCCGCCATGCGCTGCGCGGTGCAAACCATCACCACAACACATGCCAGACAGAGGAACCACCATCCCAGCCGTTGACGTTTCGCCATTCTACCCTCACTGATTGATGCGGGTTATCTTAACCACTCGCCAGGTTTTAGCAACCTTTGCGCTGTAAAGTTATGTCCTGCTATTTGAAGGTTATACACGCCTTCGCGCAATAAATACGCTATACGTGAAATGATTACCAATCATATTTTCAGCATTATTTATTACAGTATAACATTGCGAATTAAATAACTCTTAAAAGGTTACGCCAGTTATTATTCATGCCTTACGAAAGATTCCGCATAATATTTCACGCTGGTTTAAAAAAGACACTTCTAACGCACTGCCATGTATTGATGCGTAAATGAAAGTAAGGGTCAGCACATTTTCAATGTGAGTATCGTATTATAGCGAAACGCAATGGACACCCGTTCATTTCAAGAACAACTTGTTTAATAAATGTTATTTAGAGTATATGGAAATGAAAAAATATTTATTACCCCTGATTGGATTACTTTTCACAGTTAGCGCTCAGGCAGCAACATTTACCGACGGTAAACAATTTATCTCACTTGAGAAACCTGTCGCTACAGCACCGGCGGCGCTGAAGTTTTTCTCGTTTTACTGCCCTTCATGCTATCAATACGATGAAGTGTTTAAAGTGACTGATAACGTGAAAAAAGTTCTGCCTGCTGATGTCAAACTCACCGAGTATCACGTCGACTTTTTAGGCCCTTTGGGGCAAGACATGACGCATGCCTGGTCCGTCGCCATTCTCCTGAACGTGCAGGACAAAGTGAAACCATTGTTGTTTGATGCCGTGCAGAAAAAACAAACGATTAAGACAGCAGACGATATTCGTAACGTATTTATCAACGCCGGTGTTAGCGCCAGCGATTATGATGCCGCGTGGAATAGCTTTGCTGTGAAATCGCTCACCGCTAAACAACAGGAAATGGCTAAAGCTGTAGATTTAAAAGGTGTGCCTGCCATTTTTATTAACGGTAAATATATGATCAATCCGAAGGGGCTAAAATCAGATGACCTTAATTCTTTCGTACAGAACTATGCAGATACGGTCCGCTTCCTGATCACCAAATCCTGATATTTCGCTAACCCGACTATTCGCACCACACAACAGACGCCACAAGCTTGTAAAGCGCTGTTGGTGGTGCGACTCCATTGTTTATAACGATATCCTTTCTTCCCGGTTGGCATTCGCCGTTATCAGGATTACCCTAAACTTAGCGGTGACACCTTTTGTCAGGGTTCACCTTCTGCAAGTGTTGATTTACACGAGAGAACGCTATGGAATTAAAGGATTATTACGCCATTATGGGCGTGAAACCGACAGACGATCTCAAGACAATCAAGACCGCCTATCGTCGACTCGCCCGTAAATACCATCCTGATGTCAGCAAAGAGCCTGACGCAGAAGCCCGGTTCAAAGAGGTCGCTGAAGCCTGGGAAGTACTGAGTGATGAACAGCGACGCGCCGAGTACGACCAGTTGTGGCAGCACCGCAACGATCCCCAGTTCAACCGTCAATTCCAGCAAGGAGAGAATCAAAACTATAGCGCCGAAGATTTCGACGATATTTTCTCCTCCATTTTCGGTCAGCATGCTCACCACATGCGACAGCGCCATGCCAGCCGCGGACACGATATTGAAATTGAAGTTGCCGTATTCCTCGAAGAAACGCTCACTGAGCATAGCCGCACTATCAGTTACAACCTGCCGGTTTACAATGCCTTCGGTATGGTTGAACGGGAAATTCCCAAAACGCTGAACGTTAAAATCCCGGCAGGCGTGGGCAACGGTCAGCGTATCCGTTTGAAAGGCCAGGGTACCCCTGGTGAAAACGGAGGACCGAACGGTGATTTGTGGTTGGTGATTCATATCGCACCGCACCCACTGTTTGATATCGTCAATCAGGATCTGGAAGTTGTCGTTCCCGTAGCACCGTGGGAAGCCGCTTTGGGCGCGAAAGTGACCGTACCTACGCTGAAAGAAAGCATCCTGTTAACCATCCCTGCGGGCAGTCAGGCCGGGCAGCGGTTACGCATTAAGGGCAAAGGTCTGGTGAGTAAAAAACATACCGGCGATTTGTACGCGGTGATCAAAATCGTGATGCCGCCGAAACCTGACGACGCCAGCGCCGCTCTGTGGCAACAGCTGGCAGATGCACAAAAGACCTTTGATCCGCGCAAAGAGTGGGGGAAAGCATAATGGCTAATGTCACCGTCACCTTTACCATTACCGAATTTTGCCTGTACACCGGTGTATCAGAAGAGGAACTGCATGAGATTGTCGGCTTAGGGGTGATTGAACCCCATGAAGACGAGACCTTTGACGATCATGCCCTGACCGTAATGCGACGCGCAATGCGTCTGCGCCAGGAGCTGGAGCTTGACTGGCCGGGAATCGCCGTTGCGCTGACGTTGTTAGAAGAGAACGCGCAGTTGCGTCAGGAAAACCGCGTGTTGCGCCAGCGCCTGTCTCGCTTTATCAGCCATCCGTAGTACGTTGGGGTCAGCATCGCGCTGGCCCTTTTATGATCCAGTGTCCGCGCTTAATGACATTGCTCAGCGAATGGCATACAGTCAGAATAAGAAATATCTCAAACCATAAGACGTTAGGCCATGCAGCTTAAACCCCTCACTAAAGGTCGTTTTCACAATATCTGGCAGCAGGATGATGCCTTAATCGAGAAAATATTCCAGGAGTTGCTCTCTGAAACTCAGATTATCCTGGAAGATGAATATCTCTATCGCCAGGGACAAATTGTTGATCGACTGATTATGGTGCAGTCGGGCAGAATTTCTTTGCGCTACAGCGCTGAGAATGGGCGTCGTTTTCAACTGGGCGCAATGGAATGTGATGAACAACTGTTTGGAGAAATGGAATTTTTTACCGGTTACCGCTGCCAACTGGATATTGTAGCCGAAGAGCCGCTGACCGTAGCAGTGTGCAGCTGTGAACGCCTGGAAGAGGCGCTGAACCAACACCCCAGACTGGCGATATTTTTCGCCAGCGCGATGGCCGTTGACTATCAGGATATGTTAGAAATTTTCCTGCACCGGATGCTCTACCCAATCGTACACAACGTAGCGTACGACCTGTATCGCCAGCATCAGAACAAACAACCGATGGATGGTTTTCATAAAAAATATCAGGAAGCGGAGCGATTCGGCACGACCGACAGGGTATATCGACGGGCGGTAAAAGCGTTGACGGATGCCGGGCTGGTAACGCGTACGAAACAAGGTCTGGAAATTAAGGATCTGGAAGGTTTACGCCAATTTCTCGGTAACGACATCATTGACTGACACACCAACCATTCTGAGTGTTGGTGTGCCGTCGGGTCGCTATCAGAACTTATAGGTGAGGTTGAAGTAGTGACCAAGACCGGTGGTGCGCCCTGCTCCACCGTGATTTTCCATCAATGCCATATTGCGGAAATACTTCAATCCATAACCTACCGCATAGTGTTCTGAATGCCAGTAAATTCCGTTATACCATTCAATCGCGTTATTGCTATACAGCGGCTGGTTAGCAATCTTGTTAGCGGCAAACTGATAGTCAAAGTATCCCTGATAGTTGAGATAGCTGCCGTTAGCGAAGGTATAGAACGGCGTCGACCAGTTGGTCGAGAACATGTAGCCATCCCACTTACCTTCGTTATCCGCGCCATAGTTTTCACGAACATAGTGGGCATAGATGTTCATTCCCACCATACCAAACCATGGGACCTTAACATCCGTACCTAAACCGACATAATGTTCAAACAATTCCCGATCGCCGATGTTATTCACCGTCGCGATATAAAATTCGTTAAATGGGCCAACGGATAAATCTTTATTGAAAATAGCATCCAGGGAAAACCGCGGAGATATCTTGGCGAAGAAGTTATCACCACCGTGACGATCGTCCTGCTTGCTGTCTAAAATATCGAAGAAATCGACATAACCATACAAATCGATAATTCCGGAACGTGCACCGAACTCCAGTTCCAGATAGGTGTCATTACGAATACCATACGGTACTTTCGCATCCACGCTTTGCATTAAATTCAATTGCATCCAGTTAAAATCATTCTTACGAATATTGCCATCAGTATAATCAGCCGCAAGTGCTTGCGTACAGCTGATAGCAATTACAGTGCCCAGAACTGTTTTTTTAAGCATTGATATTTTTTTCTTCAGCATTTTCAATTCCTTTGAGTAAGGTTGTGTGTCGCCCCACCCGATAAAGGGTGTGGCGGCTGGCTATCTAATTAAGGAGGTAAGCGTTATTACTGTATTTATTTACGTTTGAGTTTGAGTGTCCCCATCAGCATGACGAAGATAATTAAATACAACACCGGTATTGCATACATTATTTTCTGCAATCCCATCGTTTTTTCCATCAGAGCACTGATCGCAGGACTAAACATAGCCCCGGCGCTACCACTAATTAAAATATAAGAAACGTTCTGACTACTCGCACGCTTAACAAACGAAACGCCATAAGCAATAAAGGAGTTATACAACGCCGCACAGACAAACCCATAACTGTAAGCGAGATAATCAAGCCCAGAGATCTGTTCTTTCGTAACGATAATGGTAGTAATCACACACGCCAGAAGAATAATACTGAGCAGGAAATAATGGATCTTCACCCGGGAAACAATCACGGTAGATACTAACGCCCCGACCAGCGCAGCCCCCCAGTATTGGGTAATAATATTCCCGGCCTCTTCAAATGGGATACCAAACTTGTTCTTCACAAATAACGGTGCCCAGGTGAGGAAGGTATACAGCGCCAGCATACCTAAAAACAGACCTATACCGCCGCTGATAATCCCAGGATTCCACTCTGATTTCACTGCATCTGTGCGATCCGCCGCAGGAGCCGTTTCACAGGCATTGAAGCGGGTTAGTATCACAACTCCCAGCGTGAGTAAGGCCACTATGCCAACGCTAAGGTAGCTATAACTCCACGACATATTATGCGTCAGGGCAAAGGTAGTGATCAGCGGAAAAACCACGCCCGCAACGTTAAAGGTGGCATCTTGCACCACCAGCATCGTGCTCTGTATGCGATCCTGCCAAACCGAAACCACGATTGTTCCCGCCACGCACAGACCAATACCGCCGCAGAATCCCACTAAGGTCATGGCGACCATCACCGGCCATAAGCCGGGGCTTAAGTGCATTGCCAGCGCGCAGAGGAACACTATCGAATAGATAATCAGCGTCATACGCTTCACACCGATTTTTTCTATCAGGAAAAAGGCGGCGATGGTCCCAGCCAGTGCTCCGCCATTGAGTAACGAAAATATTGAGGCGACAGTATTTACATCGGCACTGTAGCGTACTGCAATCGGTTCAATCAGCATGCCGAATTGGCTGGCAAACCCTGCCATAATAAAATTTGCCAGAAAACTAATCAGCGTAAGTGCTATTTTATTCTTCATATAATGCCATCTCTGATTGGTTCAATTAAAAGACGGGGCTAAGCCGTAACGGCCGTATTTAGCGCCAGCTCTATCATATTTTTAAAGGTTAACTGTCGTTCCTCTGCCGTCGTTTCTTCTCCTGTCAGGCAATGATCGGATACGGTTAAAATAGCCAGTGCTTCAATACTAAACTGATGCGCTAGTGCATACAGTCCAGCTACTTCCATATCCACCCCCAGCACACCGAATTTTTCCAGTGCCGGAATTAAATTTTCGTCAGGGTCGTAATAAAGGTCGCCACTGAAGACGTTACCGACCTTAATATCGATTCCGGCCTTTTGTGCCAACGTCCACGCCTGCTGTAATAATGGAAAATGCGCAGACGTCGCCATTGCGTAGCCCGCGCTACGTTTTAAATTAGTAACGGAATCCGTTCCGGCAGCGACGGCAAGGATAATATCGCGCATTTTGACATGGTGTTGGGTTGCCCCCAGGCTACCGACGCGAATAATTCTCTGCACGCCAAAATCATGTACCAGCTCATGGGCATAAAGCGTCATTGAAGGAATGCCCATGCCGTGTCCCATTACCGAAACAGGTTGTCCAAAATAAAGACCGGTATAGCCCAACATATTGCGCACATTGGTAACTTCGCGGTAATCCATTAAATAGTTTTCGGCAATAAACTTCGCGCGTAGAGGATCGCCCGGCATAATTACAGTTGGCGCAAAATCACCCGGTTTAGCATTAATATGTGCAGTCATAACAATTCCTGAATTATGGGTATTGAAGATATGCAGGGATTGTAACCAGACGTTTGCAGGGGATTGAGGACAAAAGTCCTGCTCAGAGGATCGGCCTCTCATTTCTGAGAGTTAGTGTTGCAGTCTTGTGGCTCAGCGGAAAACCGCGCCCCCGGCACAGTCGCTCGGAGGTATCGCAAAACAAGCCTCTGCGAAAGGTCAAAGTCGAGGTGTCGATCTCGTTTTGCATCAATGTTAAACTCGCACACTTTCTATTAGACCTTTCTTAATTATGATAAAGCTACTTTCACGCTACATTTCCGTAGGGATTGTAAACACGGCATTACATTGGACGGTGTTCGGCATCATGGTCTACATCATGAAAAATGACCAGGCCGTGAGCAACGTGGTGGCGTTTTTGATAGCTGTGACATTTTCATTTTTTGCCAACGCAAAATTTACATTTAGTGCAAAAGCCACCAGCCGGGGGTATGTGCTATTTGTTGGATTTATGGGGCTACTGAGCTTTATCTCTGGTCAGGTATCCGATCACTACAACATTTCCCCTCTCATAACGTTGATAGAGTTCTCCTCTATCAGCTTGGTATGTGGCTTCTTATACTCAAGGTTCATTGTTTTTAGGGATCCGAAATGAAAATTTCTCTGATTGTTCCGGTGTTCAATGAAGAAGATACAATACCTATTTTCTACAACACGGTGCGTAGGCATGAAGAACTAAAAAAATATGATGTCGAAATTGTGTTTATCAACGACGGTAGCAAAGACGCTACAGAATCAATCATTAATGCTCTCGCCGTATCTGATAAGCTCGTCGTCCCCATTTCATTTACACGCAATTTTGGAAAAGAACCAGCAATTTTTGCAGGCCTTGAGCGTTCCTCTGGTGAGGCAGTTATTCCTATCGATGTTGACCTACAGGATCCAATCGACATAATTCCATTGATGGTCGAAAAGTGGCTTGCGGGTGCAGATATTGTGCTGGCAAAGCGTGCAGACCGCTCAACGGATGGAAAACTGAAGCGCAAAACCGCTGAATGGTTCTATAAATTACACAATAAAATAAGCGATCCGAAGATCGAAGAAAACGTTGGTGACTTTAGACTTATGTCCCGCGATGTAGTTGATAACATCAAACTCATGCCGGAACGTAATCTCTTTATGAAAGGTGTGCTTAGCTGGGTAGGTGGTAGTACTGATGTTGTTGAGTACACACGAGCAGGACGCATTGCGGGTAAATCAAAATTTAATGGCTGGAAATTGTGGAATCTTGCTCTGGAGGGTATTACCAGTTTTTCAACGTTCCCATTGCGAATATGGACCTACATTGGTTTTTTTGTAGCCGCTGTATCCTTCTTGTTCGGTGCATGGATGATTATAGACAAGATTTTTTGGGGAAATCCGGTTGCGGGATATCCATCTATCATTGTCTCAATCCTTTTCCTTGGTGGGATTCAGTTAATTGGTATCGGTGTGCTTGGTGAGTACATAGGTAGAATCTACATCGAAACCAAACAACGACCGCGCTATATAGTTAAAAAACAAGATGGGATTTAACATGTTCTCTAGATACGATAAAAAAGCATTGTTTATTTACTCAGGATTAGCCCTGTTGTTTATTTATCCCTTAATCCAGGCGGGCATATATTACAGGGATGATTTAGACAGATCCATAACAGGAGTTTACGGCTGGCGTGGTCTGGGTCGCCCTTTTGCAGATATTTTAGCAAGATTTTTTTCTGCCAGCGGACACTATAACCTGGACCTATTTCCTTATACAATGCTCGCATCATGTATTTTCTTAGGCGCATCTGCGCTTGCGCTCAGTAAGCACCTGATTAGATCAGACATTCCGAACGCAAATATGGTGGCAGCACTTTTAATATTCAATCCATTCATTTTGCAGAATATTGCGTACAGGTATGATAGTCTCGGCATGTCGATAGCCTTTTTCCTTGCGGTGATTGCATATACCTATAAAAATAAAAATCTGACGATAGAAATTGCGACAAAATTAATCGTTGGCGTATTATCTTTAACCTTATATCAACCATGTGCCAATATTTTTATTGGCTTGCTTGCAATTGATATGATCATCATCGCAACAAAAAATAATATAAAATTTCAGGAGTCAATAACTTTCTTATTCAAAAGAACGATTTTATTCGTATCGTTTTTTCTTATCTACATGCTTTTCTTCTCGCCAAAAAATAACTCTCGAGCAGAATTGATACATTTAGATCAAGGGGGGTTAGAGCATCTGGCCAAAACATTAATTGCCCTAAAAAAAATGGTTCTTTCTTATCTATACCACCCAGTTTATATTTACTTCGCAATCCCAATACTAATAAATTGCGTGTTTATGCTCATTGCTTACCGTACTAATATAAAGCAAATAGCATCATTTATTTTGTATGGAGCCATCTCCTTTTTAATATTCATTATTTCACTTATGGGGCCAACATTATTACTTCAGGACGCACCAGTCCTTCCCCGTACTTTAGTCTCGTTTTCAGTTATACTGGTTATAATTGCTATACCGGTTATGCGTTTCGCTCCTCGTTTTAAATACGCGGCACTGATTCCAGTCATTGCCTCGCTTGCTTTTAGTGCTCAACTAAGCAACGCTATGAAGTCACAACAACAATATGAAGATTTTGTTTTTAGCATGATTGCGCAGGACATTGCCACTCATAAAGACATCACATCCATTGGTACTGTAGGTCAATTGAATAAAAATGAAAGAGCAAAATTATTAATAGATAATAAACCACTTATAGGCTATTTCGTTTATCCGGCCACCCAATTCTTAGCATCCTTTCAATTAGTTAATAAAGGATTACCTCAAACCAGGCATGGTTATACTGATGTGGATGAAAGCAAAAACCAACTTGCTAACATGATTAATAAAGGAATTCAACCCGTATCATCTAATGAATATTATTCATTATTCATCGAGAACAACGCGGCTATAATCTATTTAGGTAAATTTAACAATTAATTATTAACAGCCCTCACACTTAATGTTGAGGGCTTTATTTTTGAAGAGTCAGAACCAATTATATCCAGCGAAAAAGAAGTTACCTATAGCCCGCCCGGGTTGAAGTGGGGAGTATGATGGTTGCTCGATTATGCCTTCACTTACCAATTTTAGGCAACGTAACACCACCAACTCTTACAGTGACAGGTTTCGAATTTTCCCTATAAGCAAAAAGGGGTTACCTTTCGGTAACCCCTTTTCATGTTTGGCGGAAGCGTAGAGATTCGAACTCTAGAACCCTTTCGGGTCGCCGGTTTTCAAGACCGGTGCCTTCAACCGCTCGGCCACGCTTCCAATGAGGCGCACTATAAACATCCCGAACGGACCTGTAAAGTACCAATGTGTTCGTTTGCCTGAAAAACAGCCAAAATAGTGTTAATCGACTGAAATAAAAACAAATTGGCCATTTATTCAGCACAAATAGCGGCTGCCACGCTTAATGTTTTTTGATGTACATATCTTTGGTGTAGTAATTTCCGCGGTTATCCGGCGCAAATCCTCCTACCCACGGCTTCACCAGATGAGTGCGAACATAGTGATAAATCGGAATAGCAGGTACATCCTCACCTAACAGATCTTCAGCCTGCTGGTAGTCTTTACCTCGCTCTTCCAGTGAACTTGCTTTCGCTGCCTTATGCATCGCTTCATCAAAGGCAGGGTTACTGTACCCGGTGGTATTCTCACTGTCGCCGGTGCGGAAAATATTGAGGAAACTTGAGGCATCGTCATAGTCGGCTATCCACGCATAGCGCACAACGTCAAAATTACCGGTGTGCATGGTATCCAGCATGGTTTTCCATTCCTGATTTTGCAGCTTCGCCTCAACACCAAGATTTTTCTTCCACATCGACGATGCGGCAATCGCAATACGCTGATGCGTTTCGAAGGTGTTGTAGAGCAGATTTAAGCTCAGTGGATGTTCCGGACCATATCCGGCCTCCGTGAGCAGTTTTTTGGCTTCAGCAATACGTTTGTCGAGTGGCCACGACGCATACTCTGGCGCATGCAGTTGTACCCCACCTATTTCAGGCTGGCTGATAACCCACGCCGCACGTTGCCCCTGCCCCATCACCTTTTGCGCAATGATGTCTTTATCCAACGCCATATTCAGCGCCCGACGCACGCGCGGGTCATTAAAGGGCGCTCTGGTCGTATTGAACTGATAGTAATATGTTGAAAGCTGAGGCGAGACATGGAGTTCATCGCCCATGGTCTTTTTCAACTGCGCAAACTGATTGACCGGTACGCTATACACAATGTCAATTTCCCCCGCCTTATAGCGGTTCACGTCAGCAGACTCTGAACTAATGGGCAGGTAAATGACTTTATTAATGACCGTGTGCCGATCGTCCCAGTAATGCGGGTTACGCTCGGCAACGATGCGCTCATTGACCACCCACTGCGATAATTTGTACGCCCCGCTGCTGACAAAGTGCTCCGGGCGGGTCCACTTATCGCCAAAACGGCCAATCAGCACTTTATCGAGCGGGACCAACGACGGGTGCGCCAGCATCGCCAGAAATGCCGCCGTCGGTTGCGTTAAGGTAATTTCCAGCGTGGCATCATCCAGGGCCTTGACCCCCAGCGTGGCGGGATCTTTGTTACCCTGAGCAATATCGACCGCGTTCACCACGTGCATATTGCCCAGATACGAGGCATATGGTGAAGCCGTTTGCGGTGAGACCAGCCGCTGCCAGCTCCAGACGACATCCTGTGCGGTGATAGCCGATCCATCTGACCAGGTTATGCCTGGACGTAAATGAAAGGCCCAGACGGTATTACCTTTATTCTCCCAGGATGCGGCAAGACGGGGTTCAATAGACCCATCCGGCTTAACTGCCACCAGTCCGTCGAACATATCGCTGATTAAATTAAACTCCACGTTGCTTTCGACTTTATGCGGATCCAACGACGCTGGCTCGCTACCGTTGTTTCTCACCAGCTCCTGTTTTTCTGCAAGTACTGTTCCTGCCGGAACATTTGCCGCCCTCGTAGCGCCGTTTACCGACATCAAACAGGCAGCCAGCAACGCAAATGTAAATACCTTCGATTTATCTTGAGTCATTCCCTTTACCTTATTGCTCTGTTTATGATGGCACCACTGTCACTGTCAGAGAGAAACGGGAATAAGGCAATATTTTTCAGTTACCTGGCTGATATCTGACAGGCATTTTTGCACATACAGTGCTAACATCTGATTCGGGAGCTTTTGCTGAAATAATATGCTTAAGCCTGGCGGCTTAAAATGCGTAAAGATGGGTAAAACCGCTGTGTCATTCCCCTTGATTTCATTATCCTTCATCATTAATTACATCTGTCATAAGAGAGTGACTCATGGATCGTATTATTAGTTCTTCACGCGATCGTACATCGCTACTCAGCACACATAAGGTGCTGCGCAACACCTATTTCCTGCTCAGCCTGACGCTGGCGTTTTCGGCGATCACCGCAACGGCGAGTACTGTGCTGATGCTGCCTTCACCGGGACTTATCCTGACGCTGGTGGGTATGTATGGTCTGATGTTCCTGACCTATAAAACGGCGGATAAACCGGTTGGCATTTTGTCAGCGTTCGCCTTTACCGGTTTCCTGGGCTACATTCTGGGGCCAATTCTGAATACCTACCTGTCTGCGGGCATGGGTGATGTTATCGGCATGGCGCTGGGCGGTACAGCACTGGTCTTCTTCAGCTGCTCTGCGTATGTGCTGACCACGCGTAAAGATATGTCCTTCCTCGGCGGTATGCTGATGGCAGGTATCGTGGTTGTGCTTATCGGTATGGTTGCGAATATCTTCCTGCAACTGCCGGCACTGCATCTGGCGATCAGCGCGGTGTTTATTCTGATTTCTTCAGGCGCAATCCTGTTTGAAACCAGCAATATCATCCGTGGCGGTGAAACCAACTACATCCGCGCCACTGTTAGCCTGTACGTTTCGTTGTACAACATCTTCGTCAGCCTGCTGAGCATTCTGGGCTTCGCCAGCCGCGATTAAGATGTCCACACGCATTATCCAGCCCCGCTTATGCGGGGCTTTCTTTTTTGGTAAACTGCCGCCAGTTTGACTAACGCTGTGACGAATTATGTTGATCTTTGAAGGTAAAGAAATCAGTACCGATAGCGAAGGCTATCTGAAAGATACCACGCTGTGGAACGAGCCGCTGGCGGAGAAAATCGCCGAAAACGAAGGTATCGACCTCTCCCCCGAACACTGGGAAGTGGTGCGTTTCGTACGCGAGTTTTATCTGGAGTTTAATACTTCCCCCGCTATCCGCATGCTGGTAAAAGCGATGGCCAACAAGTTTGGCGAAGAGAAAGGCAACAGCCGTTATCTTTACCGTCTGTTCCCAAAAGGTCCGGCCAAGCAGGCGACTAAAATTGCCGGCCTGCCGAAACCGGTCAAATGTATTTAATAGCGGATACTAAATCCCTTTAGCTCGTCGCCAGGGCGGTGTGGTTCACTGAGAACCCGTTCTACCCTGGCGCTGCTCGGCCCTCCGGCTTTTAACCACTTCATTAGCTGTTCCACCCGCTCGCTTTCACCGCAGGCGACAACCTCTACGCTGCCATCATCCATATTTTTAGCGTATCCGGTCAATCCCAGACGTTGCGCTTCATGCTGAGTGGTGTAGCGAAATCCTACCCCCTGAACCCGACCATAGACCCAGGCGATTATGCAGACTTGTGACATTGCGGTTCTCCTTATCATCACGGCGCGCGTTGCAAATACACGTAAAACTCAGGACAATGGCGCCCATTTCTTTGAATTGACAGAATAGTAAATTATGAGTGTACGTTTAGTGTTAGCCAAAGGGCGCGATAAATCATTACTACGCCGCCATCCGTGGGTATTTTCCGGTGCTGTCGCACGTATGGAAGGCAAAGCCAACCTCGGTGAAACCATCGATATTGTTGACCATCAGGGTAAATGGTTAGCACGCGGCGCGTACTCGCCTGCGTCGCAGATCCGTGCCCGCGTCTGGACATTCGACAAGTCAGAATCCATCGATATTGATTTCTTCACCCGTCGTCTGCAACAGGCGCAAACATGGCGCGACTGGCTGGCGAAAAAAGATGGGCTGGACAGCTATCGTCTGATCGCAGGAGAATCCGATGGTCTGCCGGGCATCACCATTGACCGCTTCGGCAACTTTCTGGTATTGCAACTGCTCAGCGCTGGTGCTGAATATCAACGCGCCGCGCTGATTAGCGCCCTGCAAATTGTGTTCCCGGACTGCGCTATTTATGACCGCAGCGACGTGGCCGTGCGTAAAAAAGAAGGAATGGAGCTGACCCAAGGGCCGGTAACGGGCGAAGTGCCGCCAGCCCTGCTGCCTATCGAAGAGCACGGGATGAAGCTGCTGGTTGATATTCAGCACGGTCACAAAACCGGTTATTACCTCGATCAACGCGACAGCCGTCTGGCCACGCGTCGTTATGTAGAAAATCAACGGGTTCTGAACTGTTTCTCTTATACCGGCGGCTTTGCGGTCTCAGCATTAATGGGCGGATGCCGCCAGGTGGTCAGCGTCGATACTTCTCAGGAAGCGCTCGATATTGCCCGCCAGAACGTGGAACTGAACAAGCTGGATCTGAGCAAAGCTGAATTTGTGCGTGATGACGTATTCAAACTGCTGCGCGCTTACCGCGATCGCGGTGAGAAATTTGATGTCATTGTGATGGATCCACCGAAGTTCGTCGAAAACAAAAGCCAGTTGATGGGGGCCTGCCGCGGCTATAAGGACATCAATATGCTGGCTATTCAGTTGCTCAACCCCGGCGGCGTATTGCTGACCTTCTCCTGCTCCGGACTGATGACCACCGATTTATTTCAGAAAATCATCGCTGATGCCGCAATAGATGCTGGTCGTGATGTACAATTTATAGAGCAGTTCCGTCAGGCCGCCGATCACCCGGTGATCGCTACCTACCCGGAAGGGCTGTATCTGAAAGGGTTTGCCTGTCGCATCATGTAACTTGAAAAGTGGAATATTACCCTTACATAGAGGGTATCTATTTCCCGGGAGGTGACTATGATTGCCAGCAAATTCGGTATCGGCCAGCAGGTCCGCCATTCCCTGTTAGGTTACCTCGGAGTGGTCGTGGATATCGACCCGGAATATTCGCTTGATGAACCGTCAGCCGACGAGCTGGCGGTTAACGACGAACTTCGCGCCGCTCCCTGGTATCACGTGGTGATGGAAGACGATAATGGTCTGCCGGTGCATACGTATCTGGCCGAAGCACAGCTGAGTGGCGAGCTACAGGAAGAACATCCGGAGCAACCGTCGATGGATGAACTGGCGCGAACAATCCGTAAACAGCTTCAGGCTCCGCGTCTGCGTAATTGATGCGAACACAAGCCCGATGGCAATTCGCTTATCGGGTTTATGCTGCTAATCCGGCCAGCAACGCGGGCCGGATTATCGACGTGCCTTAAGGCAACAACACAACCTTACTTCGCCAGTCCCAGGCGCGGGATCTCAATCGCTGGGCAGCGATCCATGACCACCGCCAGCCCCGCGTCACGCGCCAGTACTGCTGCCTGCTCGTTAATCACACCAAGCTGCATCCATAAGGTCTTCGCACCGATGGCGATAGCCTCCTGAGCAACGCCCCACGCCGCTTCTGAATTGCGGAAGACATCCACCATATCCACTTTCTCCGGCACATCCGCCAGCGTCGCGTACCCCTGTTGCCCCAACAGCGTTTTCCCGGCAACTTTTGGCGAAACGGGAATAACGTGATAGCCCTGATCGAGTAAATACTTCATTACCCGATAGCTTGGACGATCGGGTTTATCGCTTGCACCAACCAGTGCAATCGTACGGGTAGATGTCAAAATGCCAGCAATATCGGTCTCTTTCATCGTCTTCCTCCAGGCTGTTTAACAAAGTGTACGACAAACCTGGCCTTGCAACCATTCATCCCATACTGGCGCATGAGAGCTAAACTCAAAAATATGTCTATATGTTAGTAAACATGATCATCGAAAAATTTAGATACATCTGATGCAGATATTTTCTGGACAGGAGAGACCTATGAAAGCCGGCATTGTGACAGCCTTGATTGCTCTGTGTTTGCCGGTAACCGTTTTTGCTACCTCTTTACGTCTGTCGAGTGAAATTGACCTTCTGGTGCTGGACGGAAAAAAAGTCTCCAGCTCATTACTGCGTGGTGCCGACAGTATTGAGCTGGAAAATGGTCGGCACCAGCTTGTATTTCGCGTAGAAAAAACCCTTCGCTTGTCCAGCCACGAAGAACGTCTGTATATTTCCCCTCCGTTGGTTATCAGCTTTGATACTCAGCTCGTCAGCCAGGTTAATTTTCATCTTCCTCGTCTCAACAATGAGCGGGATGCCTCACATTTCGATGATGCACCTCGTGTGGAACTGCTGGATGGGGACGCCATGCCTATCCCCGTTAAGCTGGATATTCTGTCAATCACCTCGACGGCGAAAACCGTGGATTATGAAATGGAAACTGAGCGCTATAACAAAGCGGCTAAACATGCGTCATTGCCACAATTCGCCACCATGATGGCCGACGACAGCTCGCTGCTTTCTGGGGTGTCTGAACTGGATCGGGTGCCGCCTCAGTCGCAAACGCTGACCGAGCAACGATTAAAATTTTGGTTTGAGCAGGCCGACGCCCAAACGCGAAGTAACTTTCTGCAGTGGGCCCAGAAACAGCCTTCTTCATGACATTTATGTTCCCATACGCATTTTTTTTGTCTTTCTCTTGCAGCGTCAAGTGCTTCCAGTACTCTGTAACAAGGTTAACTTGGGAGCTGTACTATGGAATTAACGACTCGCGCATTGCCAGCGCGTAAGCATATTGCGCTGGTGGCACACGATCACTGTAAAAAGATGTTGATGAGCTGGGTGGAACGCCACCAGCCGTTGCTGGAAAAACACGTTCTGTATGCCACGGGAACAACAGGCAACTTAATTCAACGCGCGACAGGAATGGACGTCAACGCGATGCTGAGCGGTCCAATGGGGGGCGACCAGCAGGTGGGTGCGCTGATTTCAGAAGGGAAAATAGATGTGCTGATCTTCTTCTGGGATCCGCTCAACGCCGTTCCCCACGATCCTGATGTCAAAGCCCTGCTGCGCCTGGCCACAGTCTGGAACATTCCGGTCGCCACCAACGTGTCGACCGCCGATTTTATTATCCAGTCGCCAAACTTCAACGATGCGACGGACATACTAATTCCGGATTACGCCCGTTATCTGGCAGAACGCCTCAAATAATGCCCAGGCAGGCGGCAACTACCGCCTGCGTTTCAGGGTTTCCTCGTTACGGGTACATCCAGTCGCTTAAGCTCATCAACAAAACACGATGGTGTTTCTTTATTGAACAGCAACCACACCCGGTGACGTGCGCGCGTTAGTGCCACATACAGCAGCCTTCGCTCTTCGGCATCCGGAAAATCTTCAACCGGCGGGAGCAACGCCTCTTCCATAATCGACTCGCGGGCTGGCGCAGGAAAGCCATCATTACCCTCATGAAGACCGACGACAATAACGTAGTCCGCTTGCTGCCCTTTACTGGCATGGATAGTCATAAAATCCAGCTGTAGCTTAGGCCAGCGGGTAGCCGCTTTCTCCAGATTGGCCGGTTTCAGATGATGGTATCGCGCCAGGACCAGAATTCTCTCTTCTGTTTTCACAAAACCCGACAGTTTATCCAACAGCAGATCCAACTGGTTTTCATCAAGCAAGGTGACGGCTTTTTTATCCCCTGTCATCAGGCTGTTGAGCGGTTTCGTAAGCTGATGAGGATTCTGCTGGATAAACTGATTTGCGACCTCGCCAATACGGCTATTGAAACGGTAAGTCGTATCCAGATTACAGCGATCGCCCTCGCCAAAGTTTTGCTGGAACGCGGTGGTCAGAGATAGTTGCGCCCCGCTAAACCGGTAAATGGCCTGCCAGTCATCGCCTACGGAAAACAGCGTAGTCTGCGAGTTTTGCTTGCGTAGCGCGGCCAACAAGGCGGCACGCTGAGGAGAAATATCCTGAAATTCATCGACCAGAATATGCTTCCAGGGACTAATAAACCGCCCTTTTTCCAGAATAACAATGGCCTGATGGATTAACCCGGAAAAATCGACGGCATTCTCGTCCTTCAGGGCGCTCTTCCAGGCTTTGAGCAGGGGCGCCATGAGCTTTATGCGTTTACTGAACAGGTCGCGGATCTCCTCCGGGGCATTGGCAATCATCTCCGCCTGCGCTCCGCCATGCATACGCATCAGGCTAACCCAGCGATCGAGCCGGGAGGCCAAACGCCGCTGTAATTTTTCGTCGTCCCAGAAGTTACCTTCAGGTACAGACCACTGCATCTCTTCTTCTAACCACTGTCGCCAACCTTTGGCCTGCGCTTTTTTCTCGCTGCACTGCTGACGCCAGGTAGTAATGAAGAGTTTGCTGCGCGCAACGGCGTCATTTTCAAGCTTGCTAACTGTCGGGACTTTTTTGCTGCCCTGCGAAATGATATGCAGCGCCAGTGAATGAAACGTCCGCGCGGTGACCTCGTCCGTATGCAGACGTTCACGGATGCGATCATCCATCTCCTGAGCTGCTTTACGACCGAACGCCAGCAACAGAATTTGTTCAGCCGCCGCTTCGCCTCGCGCTAACAACCAACCCGCACGAGCGACAAGAACCGATGTTTTGCCGCTTCCCGCCCCTGCAAGCACCAATAATGCTTGCTCACCATTCACTACCGCGCGCGCCTGGGCAGGGTTCAGCGGCGAAGATTCAATGTGCTGGAAAAACTCGGCATGCTCCGCCAGCATCGCATCGGTATATGCCTGATTGTGCTGTAAACGACAGGCCTCAATATCCTGCAACCATGCCTGGCATTGGCGTAACGCCTCCCGGCAATTTTCAAATTCTTCCAGCCGCTTCACCGGTAGCGGCAATGCAGCAAAGGCACGGAGGATCTGCTGTTGCAATCCTGAGGTTTGGCTACGCGTCAGCCATTTATTTTCACTTGTCCGGGATGCAATCGCATCCAACTGCTGCTGTAAAACCCCCGCAGCAACGTCACTCATTTCCTGGCTCCACTGTTGCCAGAGCGCATTTAAATGATGATGGAAGCGCTGGGTTTCCGCCCACTCTGTACCGTGAAGGCGAACCACCTTTTCATCCGGGAGTACAAACTCCAGCTCGCCCCATACCAGGCCGCGTTTGCAATGAATAGCCAGCAACTGATTGAAGGGAATAAGATACTCGTGACGATCGCCGGAAACTTTAATCCCGGCATTGAGAATAACGGCCCGATCGTAAGGGTGTTGTGCCAGACGTTTTCCAAGAGAAGTTGCTTTCAGTTCCATAAGACTCAAGCGGATCCACACGAAGAGGTTTGCTTATCAGTGTAACCGCCAGAGAAAACGTGCTCCAGCCCAAAAAAACGTTACAATTGCCGAATTCACAGAAAACCAGAGTTAACCGAGGGTTTATGCGTACTGTTCTGAATATTTTAAATTTTGTGCTGGGTGGGTTCGCCACCACCCTGGCCTGGTTATTGGCTACGCTGGTCAGTATTGTGCTTATTTTTACATTACCCTTGACCCGTTCGTGCTGGGAAATAACCCGACTCTCGCTGTTTCCCTATGGCAACGAAGCGATTCATGTCGATGAACTTAATCCGGCAGGGAAAAACGTGCTTCTTAATACCGGTGGCACATTGCTCAATATTTTCTGGCTGATTTTCTTCGGTTGGTGGCTGTGCCTGATGCACATTGTCTCCGGTATTGCCCAGTGCATTTCGATTATTGGTATTCCGGTGGGCATCGCGAACTTTAAAATCGCTGCTATTGCGCTCTGGCCGGTGGGTCGTCGGGTGGTTTCAGTCGAAGTTGCCCGCGCTGCGCGTGAAGCCAATGCGCGCCGTCGCTTTGAATAATCAGGACTGATGGCCTTTATGTTAAGTCCACTGCTTAAACGCTATACCTGGAACAGCACCTGGCTGTACTACGTGAGAATTTTTATCGCGCTTTGTGGCACCACAGCGCTGCCCTGGTGGCTGGGCGATGTTAAGCTGACCATCCCGCTCACGCTGGGTATGGTCGCTGCCGCGCTGACCGATCTGGACGATCGTCTCGCTGGCCGGCTGCGCAATTTGATCATCACGCTGATCTGCTTTTTTATTGCCTCGGCCTCTGTCGAACTGCTCTTCCCATGGCCATGGCTGTTTGCCATTGGATTAACGCTTTCCACCAGCGGCTTCATTCTGCTGGGGGGGTTAGGCCAGCGCTATGCAACCATCGCTTTTGGTGCGTTGTTGATTGCCATTTATACCATGCTGGGAACGTCGCTTTACGATCAGTGGTATCAGCAGCCGATCCTGTTGCTCGCTGGTGCTATCTGGTACAACCTTCTGACGCTGACCGGGCATCTCCTGTTCCCCATCCGCCCACTACAGGACAACCTTGCGCGTAGCTACGAACAGTTAGCGCACTACCTGGAACTGAAATCACGCCTTTTTGATCCCGACATTGAAGATGAAAGCCAGGCACCGTTATATGATTTGGCCCTCGCTAATGGGCAATTGATGGCGACGCTAAACCAGACCAAAGTATCGTTACTGACTCGCCTGCGCGGTGACCGCGGACAGCGCGGAACGCGTCGAACGCTACATTACTATTTTGTAGCGCAGGATATTCACGAACGCGCCAGCTCCTCACATATTCAGTATCAAACGCTACGCGACCATTTCCGTCACAGCGACGTAATGTTTCGCTTCCAGCGCTTAATGTCGATGCAGGGGCAAGCCTGTACCCAGTTGTCCCGCTGTATTTTATTACGTACGCCTTACCAGCACGATCCGCACTTTGAGCGCGTCTTCACGCATATAGATGCCGCCCTGGAGCGTATGCGTGCGAGCGGTGCGCCTGCAGACCTGCTCAACACGCTGGGATTTTTGCTCTCAAACCTGCGAGCTATCGACGCCCAACTGGCCACCATCGAGTCAGAACAGGCCCAGGTACTCTCGCGTAATGAGTCTGAAAATCAGCTCGCCGATGACAGTCCGCATGGGTTCAGCGATATCTGGTTACGCCTGAGCCGTAATTTTACGCCTGAGTCAGCCCTGTTTCGCCATGCCGTGCGCATGTCGCTGGTGCTTTGTGTCGGCTATGCCATCATCCAGATTACCGGGATGAACCACGGGTACTGGATCCTGCTGACCAGTCTGTTTGTCTGTCAGCCAAACTACAACGCCACCCGACATCGCCTGGCGCTAAGGATTATCGGCACATTGGTAGGGATCGCCATTGGTTTGCCTATTCTGTGGTTCGTTCCCTCTCTGGAAGGTCAGTTGATACTTTTGGTGATCACTGGCGTACTGTTTTTTGCCTTTCGCAACGTCCAGTATGCACACGCCACGATGTTTATCACGCTGCTGGTATTGCTGTGCTTTAATCTGCTCGGTGAAGGTTTCGAAGTGGCGCTGCCGCGCGTCATCGATACGCTGATTGGGTGTGCCATCGCTTGGGCAGCCGTCAGTTTTATCTGGCCAGACTGGCGTTTTCGTAACCTGCCGCGTGTCATTGAGCGGGCCACTGACGCAAACTGTCGTTACCTCGATGCTATTCTTGAACAATATCATCAGGGTCGTGATAATCGTATGGCATACCGTATCGCCCGTCGTGACGCGCACAATCGTGATGCAGAGCTTGCCTCCGTGGTGTCGAACATGTCGAGTGAACCGGATGTCACGGCCCAAACGCGAGAAACAGCGTTTCGCTTACTGTGCCTCAATCATACGTTTACCAGCTACATTTCCGCCCTTGGCGCACATCGCGAACAGTTAACCAACCCGGAGGTTCTGGCGTTACTGGATGATGCCGTCTGCTATGTTGATGACGCGCTTCACTATCAACCCGCAGACGAACAGCGCGTCTACCAGGCGCTGGAGGGGCTGAAGCATCGAATTCAGCATATTGAGCCACGTCCGGATAGTAAAGAACCGCTTGTTATACAGCAAGTTGGGCTATTGATCGCCCTGCTCCCGGAAATCCGGCGCTTACAACAGCAAATTGCTGTGTTGCCTTCTAATACCCCGGTTCCGGCGTAAGAGAACTGACCCACTCCACCAGCTCCTGGCGACGGACCGCCGGGAGCGCAGCTTCATGCACACCATCGACCGCGCCTTCAAGGGCATAAAGTATTTTTACCGTCAGGGCTGGATTATTTTGCCGCAGTTTCAGCCAACACATTTGGGCGCCCAACGATCGCAATGTTCCCTCATCTTTAATTCCTGCCTCATTTAAAAGCGTCTCCAGATGAAACGTCATATTTGGTAGTTCCCGCAGACGATGTTGAGCAAAGCGACTCTGTTTTTCCTTAACTGCTGCATCCAGCGAATATCGTGATAGCGACACCAGCTGTGGCTGGTTTTGCCACAGCGCATCATTCACCTGATAGTAGTTAAGTACCACCGGGCGCCCGCGCTTTATAAATGTCAGCCAGACAGGCGGATTTTTTACACAGTACTGTACGCTCTGCTCGCAGGCCCGAAGATATAACTCACCGCTGGCGACCATCGCAAAGACCGTATCCCCAACCGTCAAACTGTAGCTGCCAAACAGTGAGCGATAATGAATGGTTCCCAGAGATGCCAGATATTCTTGTGATTTATAGATCTTTGCATAAGAAAGTTCTTTCATAAAAATCCTTTTAAATCATAACGTAAGCAAATGATTTTCAGTAGCAGATCCGTTAATGACGAAAATAGGCAACTTATTCGCATGGGGCAAGATGAATTTTATTTTTCCCGTAACTACGACTAAAAATTGCGAACCTGTTTCCGAAAATAAGGTTGATCTTTGTTGATAGCAGGGTTACTGTATATCCATACAGTAACTCACAGGGCTGGATTGATTATGTACACTTCAGGCTATGCAAATCGTTCTTCGTCGTTCTCTTCCACATCAAGCAGCATTGCGCGCATTTCATCAGAGAACGCAACCGCTGGGCTTATCAGTGAAGTAGTCTATCGCGAAGACCAGCCCATGATGACGCAACTACTGCTGCTTCCTCTGCTGCAACAGTTAGGGCAGCAATCACGCTGGCAGCTGTGGCTGACGCCCCAGCAAAAATTAAGCCGGGAGTGGGTGCAGTCAGCCGGCCTGCCATTGACAAAAGTGATGCAGATTAACCAACTCTCCCCCTGCAATACGCTGGAATCGATGATCCGTGCGCTGCGCACAGGTAATTACAGCGTCGTTATCGGCTGGCTGGCAGAAGAATTAACGGAAGATGAGCATGCCGAACTGGTAAAAGCGGCTAATGAAGGAAATGCTATGGGATTTATCATGCGTCCTGTTTGCGCACAGTCACTTGCGGGGAGACAGCATTCCGGACTAAAAATTCACTCGAATTTGTATCATTGAGTAAAATTAGGATTTATCCTGGATTTTTTTTTCATGCTTCAATTTGCCTTTGAGGTTTAATGCGTTTTTCATCCGAACGCCTGTCTGAAGCGGTTTTCAGGAAATCATCAGTGCGTTTATTAATCCATAAATGTTAAATATTATGTATACAAGCCTTTTTTTTTCATATGCCTGACGGACTTCACACTTGTAAGTTTCCAACTACGTTGTAGACTTTACATCGCCAGGGGTGCTCGGCATAAGCCGCAGATATCGGTAGAGTAACTATTGAACTGGTCCCCGGGTGAAGGATTTAACCGTGTTATCTCTCTTCGGAGATATTCATGGCGAATTTTGGATGATAACGAGGCGCAAAAAATGAAAAAGACAGCTATCGCAATTGCAGTGGCACTGGCTGGTTTCGCTACCGTGGCGCAGGCCGCTCCGAAAGATAATACCTGGTACACTGGTGCTAAATTGGGCTGGTCTCAGTTCCATGATGTTGGCAACAACCAGATCAACAACAACGGACCGACCCACGAAAACCAACTGGGTGCTGGTGCGTTCGGTGGTTACCAGGTTAACCCGTACGTAGGTTTCGAAATGGGTTATGACTGGTTAGGCCGTATGCCGTACAAAGGCAGCGAGCAGAATGGCGCTTTCAAAGCTCAGGGCGTTCAGCTGACCGCTAAACTGGGTTACCCAATCACTGACGATCTGGACGTTTATACCCGTCTGGGTGGTATGGTTTGGCGTGCAGACGCTAAAAACAACGAAGGCTTCAAAGACCACGACACTGGTGTATCCCCAGTATTCGCTGGTGGCGTAGAGTATGCAATTACTCCTGAAATCGCTACCCGTCTGGAATACCAGTGGACCAACAACATCGGTGACGCGAACACCGTTGGCGGTCGCCCGGATAACGGTCTGTTAAGCGTTGGTGTTTCTTACCGTTTCGGCCAGCAGGAAGAAGCAGCTCCAGTAGTTGTTGCTCCGGCTCCGGCTCCTGAAGTACAGACCAAGCACTTCACTCTGAAGTCTGACGTTCTGTTCAACTTCAACAAAGCAACTCTGAAACCAGAAGGCCAGCAGGCTCTGGACCAGATGTACAGCCAGCTGAGCAACCTGGATCCGAAAGACGGTTCCGTAGTGGTTCTGGGCTTCACTGACCGCATCGGTTCTGACGCTTACAACCAGGGTCTGTCCGAGAAACGTGCTCAGTCCGTTGTTGATTACCTGATCTCTAAAGGTATTCCTTCTGACAAAATCTCTGCACGTGGCATGGGCGAATCTAACCCGGTTACTGGCAACACCTGTGACAACGTGAAAGCTCGCGCTGCACTGATCGACTGCCTGGCTCCGGATCGTCGTGTTGAGATCGAAGTTAAAGGTATCAAAGACGTTGTAACTCAGCCTCAGGCTTAAGTTATCGTCTTATAAAAAAACCCCGCATCGCGGGGTTTTTTTTATCTGTGTTTTAATCAAAGCACACTACTACGTCACCCATTAAACCACCCTGCCACTACTCTTTTCCCAGCAGTGCCTGTAAATCCTGTTTTAAGGTTGACATTTTATTCGCGTACTTCTCTTTATGCTCCGCATCTTCAATCAGTTGCACAATGGTTTCAGAAAGCGTTTTACCACGCCGCTGGGCAAGGCCTGCTAAGCGTTGCCAAACCATGAATTCCAGATCGATAGATTTCTTTCGTGTATGCTGATGCTCAGCATTAAAATGCCGCTTGCGCCTCGCCCGTATGGTCTGTTTCATACGATTGAGTAGCGCAGGGTTCATGTGTTCTTCAATCCAGGTATTGACCCGAACCGGTTCATTTTCGAGGGTTAGCAATAAATCAACGGCTTCTTTGGCAGCGCTGGCCTCTACGTAACGGGTTATTAATTCCCCCTCACGATGCTTCTTCACCAGGTACTTCCACTTCCAGCCGCTTTCAAGATTTTCAAGTTGTTGATATTTCATTGCGATCTCAATGTTACCGTGTAACTCTTATCAGAATATCAGCTTTTTGAGCAACTGAAGAAAAGAATATCCAGCCTGTGAACTGCCGCGCGTCATCACTTCCGTTTCGCGGTGCTTTCCAGGTGTGTAGTGATGAGGGTTACGGTATAATCTCGTTTTTAACAACAGACTAAAAAACATCAACTTTGACCATTACGAAACTTGCATGGCGTGATCTGGTTCCTGATACCGACAGTTATCAGGAAGTATTTGCACAGCCGCACGTCACTGACGACACCGATACCTTACTTAGTGATACTCAGCCACGTTTACAATTCGCGCTAGAGCAGCTTCTGCAGCACTGGACGACGTCCTCGTTCATGCTGGTAAAAGCACCGGAAGAGCTTGAATACCTTAACCTTATTGCAACTGCTGCACATACACTGCACACGGACGCAGGACGCCTGACTGGGGGTCATTATGATATCGCTGGTCACACTATCCGCTATCGTACAGCGGAAAAAGCAGAAGACAATTTTGCGACGTTAACTCAGGTGGTCAACGCTGACTGGGTTGAAGCCGAGCAACTGTTTGGCTGTCTGCGTCAGTTCAATGGCGATATTTCCCTGCAACCAGGTCTGGTGCATCAGGCGAATGGTGGGGTGTTGGTTATCTCATTACGCACTCTGCTGGCCCAACCGCTGTTGTGGATGCGCCTGAAAGCCATTGTCAGCCACGAGCGCTTTGACTGGGTAGCTTTTGATGAGTCTCGCCCATTGCCTGTTTCCGTTCCGCCGATGCCGCTTAAACTAAAAGTGATTTTAGTCGGGGAGCGTGAATCACTGGCAGATTTTCAGGACATGGAGCCAGAACTGGCTGAGCAGGCCATCTACAGCGAATTTGAAGACAACCTACAGATAGTCGATGCCGAAACCATGACACAGTGGTGCCAGTGGGTAACGCATACCGCCACGCGCAACAATTTGCCCTACCCCGCGCCTGATGCCTGGCAGGTTCTAATCCGCGAAGCTGTGCGCTATACCGGCGAACAGGATACGTTGCCGCTTAACCCCTTGTGGATCATCCGACAGTTCAAAGAAGTGGCCTCGCTATGCGAGAGCGAAACCTGCACAGCGGAACAGTTCAGCCTGATGCTGGCGCAGCGCGAATGGCGGGAAGGATTCCTGGCCGAACGTATGCAGGATGAGATCCTGCAAGAGCAAATCCTTATTGAAACGGAAGGCGAGCGAATTGGTCAGATCAACGCCCTGTCGGTCATTGAGTTTCCGGGTCATCCTCGCGCGTTTGGAGAACCATCACGTATCAGCTGCGTGGTGCATATTGGCGATGGCGAATTCACAGATATTGAGCGCAAAGCCGAGCTGGGAGGAAATATTCATGCCAAGGGGATGATGATTATGCAGGCGTTCCTGATGTCTGAACTCCAACTGGAACAGCAAATTCCCTTCTCGGCCTCGCTGACCTTTGAACAATCATACAGCGAAGTTGATGGTGACAGCGCGTCCATGGCGGAATTGTGCGCATTGATTAGCGCCCTCGCCGACGTCCCTGTGAATCAAAGCATCGCCATTACGGGTTCTGTCGATCAATTTGGTCGGGCACAACCTGTCGGCGGTCTTAACGAGAAAATTGAAGGTTTCTTCGCCATCTGCCAGCAGCGTGAGCTGACAGGTACTCAGGGCGTTATCATTCCATCAGCTAATGTCAGACACCTGAGTCTGCAACCGGCCCTGCTACAGGCCATAGAAGAAGAAAAATTCACTATCTGGGCGGTGGACGATGTAACCGATGCATTGCCGCTATTACTAAATCTGGTGTGGGATGGCGAAGGCCAGACAACGCTGATGCAAACCATCCAGGAACGTATTGCGACAGCAACGCAACAGGAAGGCCGTCATCGTTTTCCATGGCCGCTACGTTGGTTGAACTGGATTATTCCGAACTGATCGGACTTGTTCAGCGTACACGTGTTAGCTATCCTGCGTGCTTCAATAAAATAAGGCTTACAGAGAACATGGTAGATAAACGCGAATCCTATACAAAAGAAGACCTTCTTGCCTCTGGTCGCGGTGAGCTGTTTGGCGCAAAAGGCCCACAACTGCCTGCACCAAGCATGCTGATGATGGACCGTGTCATTAAGATGACCGAAACCGGTGGCAACTTTGACAAAGGTTATGTTGAAGCTGAACTGGATATCAACCCGGACCTGTGGTTCTTCGGATGCCACTTCATCGGCGATCCGGTAATGCCAGGCTGCCTGGGTCTGGATGCCATGTGGCAGTTAGTTGGATTCTATCTCGGCTGGCTGGGCGGCGAAGGTAAAGGCCGCGCGCTGGGTGTAGGCGAAGTGAAATTCACCGGTCAGGTTCTGCCGACCGCGAAGAAAGTTACTTACCGCATTCACTTCAAACGCATCGTTAACCGTCGCCTGATCATGGGCCTGGCTGATGGTGAAGTGCTGGTTGATGGTCGTCTGATCTACACCGCAAACGATCTGAAAGTAGGCCTTTTCCAGGACACTTCCGCGTTCTAATTGCAGACATCAGGCGTTGCGTCGTTGTCGGATGACAGCGTAAGCGCCTTATCCGTTCTGCAAAAAAGGCGAAACCTCCGCTCTGCGGAGGTTTCTTTTATCTAAAGAGACAGAATCAGGCCATTAAAACCCTATCCCCCATGGCTTCTCGCCAGCCTCCCAGCCAGTATGATCTCTGATTCAGCGTCTGATAGGGACACATTTCTTTTGAGCGTCCGGCAATGCCGGCCTGATATCCACGTTGATGTGCCCGTTCCAGGCGATCTCGTTTTTGTCTCTTCATGCCTCGTTTCCCTCATCTTTAGTTCTGGTGGAAAAGAAAACAGTGATTACTAAGTGTGCAATCACACTAAACGAATACCCCTAAACATCAGACTCGTCAATGCGCAAAATTCACGCCAGTGTCATATTTGTGAGCTACCCGCTAAATCATTTGTACAAAAATAATCAGTCATAACAGTTATCTTCACGCAAAAAAAACCGCCCCGGGCAATGAACCAGGGGCGGTATAATTTACAATTATTTAAGCTTAAGGAATGCGTTTCAGCTCTTGAGCAATTGCCGTCGCTTCCTGACTCCAGGCGTTGGCCAGAACTTTTACCATCTCATCGTAGCCGTCCTTGGTCTGCACAGCTTCGATGTGGAATGGGCGTTTGATCAACTGCCCCTGGTGATTCAGTAGCCATTCGCCGCTCACGATAACCTTCCCATCGTACCTACCGTGGAAGCCGGTTACAGTGACGTTCAACGTATCCTGCGTACTTCCCAGTGGCTGCGAAGCGACAACCCAGCCAGGTAATTGCATACTGAGGTTCGTCACCAGCGTATTGCGCAATTGCTGATCTAAAGGACTGGCCCAGAGATTATTATTCGCTATCACATATTGCACATCGCTGGTCTGGTAAACCACCCCATTACCCGCCAGATAGTCCGGCACCGCAATCTGCTCAACCCACAGCAGACGGTTACCCTGATTGGCGGAGCTCTGGACGCCACCTTGCGCGATAGGAAGCTGATAATAGCTTTTATTTTCTCCGCTGGAGCTGCATGACGCCAGCCAGACCGCCATCATCACCACTAGCCACTTTTTCATTGTTTCGCCCTCTTCGGCTCTGGATCTTTTTTGTCCTTCGCTTCAAATACCAGCGCATTGCTCTTATCGTTCAACGTTTTCAGTACTGGTTGCAGTTCGCGCAGTACCTGATCAAGACGCTGCATATCCGCCACCATCTTGTTGTAGGCGGCAGATCCTGGCTGGAAGCCCTGCATGCTACGATTAAGTTCACGCAACGTATTTTGCATATCTGCCGGAAGATCCTGCATTGACTGACTGGACGTGATCTTATTCATGTTATCCAGCGTAGTTTGCAAATGCTTCATCGTACGCTGGCTTTCTGACAACGTATTGGTCGCCTGCTCAATCATCGGGTTCAACGGCAGATTATTAATCTTATCCAGCGCTTCCATTAGACGTTGCTGGATCTGCGCCAAACCGCCACTCACCGTCGGGATAATCTGGTAACCATTAAATTCGCGCACGCCGGTAATCGGCGGTTCTTTCGGGTAGAAGTCGAGATCAACATACAGCGCGCCGGTCACCAGGTTCCCGGTTTTCAGTGATGCGCGTAATCCACGTTTGAGCAATTGCTCCAGATGAGCGCCAACATCAGTGTCCTCGCCCAGCTGTGCTTTCAGGCGTTCTGGTTCGATACGTACCAGCACTGGAATACGATAATCATTGTTAAATACCTGACGCATATTCGGTGAGAAGAAAGGTACTTTGCTTACCGTCCCCAAACGAATACCGCGGAACTCCAGCGGTGCGCCTGGCTGCAAACCACGAATCGAATCCTTAAAGAACATCAGGTAATCAATATGATCCGTATACAGGGAATCCTGAATACTTTTTTGATCGTCATAAAGATTAAACGCGGACTGTTGCCCAACCGGTTCACCTTGTTCTAAGCCTTCTGGCACATCAAAACTTACGCCACCACCAAACAGCGTGGAGAGCGATCCCATTTCTACGCGCATACCTGCAGAGGTAAGATCCACGGCGATCCCGCTGTCTTTCCAGAAACGTACATTGCTGGTCACCAGACGATCGTTAGGCGCATTGATGAAGAGCTGGTAACTGATAGTACGTTTTTGCGCATCAAAGGTACTGGTCTCAACCGAACCCACGCGATAACCACGGAACAATACCGGATCGCCCGGACTTAATTGACCGGCTTTTTTGCTGTCCAGTATCACGCGGATCCCTTTCGCATCTGGCGGTGCCAGCGGCGGTGAGTCCAGTAGTTGGTAATTTTCTAGCTTATTCCCTTTATTGCCGGGCTGCAGTTCAATATATGCCCCGGACAATAGCGTGCCCAGGCCGCTGATACCTTCACGTCCAACCTGCGGCTTAACAACCCAAAAAACAGAGTCTTTATGCAGCAGCTTTTCCATTCCGGAGTTAAGGCGAGCTTTAATCTCCACATGAGTCAAATCATCCGTCAGAGTGGCGCTCTCGACGATACCCACATCGACGCTGCGGCTTTTAATCGTCGTTTTGCCCCCTTCAATCCCTTCGGCATTGGTGGTAATCAGCGTGACTTCCGGCCCTTGATGGCTGTAATGATAAAACAGGACCCATGCGCCAATGAGCGCAGTAACGATTGGGAATATCCACACGGGCGACCAGTTTTTCACCTTCTGCACTTTGGCTTCCCCACTTTTAGATTCCATGCTGTCAGGACTCCTCATGATCTGGTTCTGGTTCACGGTCCCACGACAGACGCGGATCAAATGTCATCGCAGAAAACATTGTCATAATGACGACTAAAGCAAACATCAAAGCACCCATTGCAGGATAAATGTTCATTAACCCTCCCATACGCACCAGCGCAGAGAGTACCGCAATCACAAAAACGTCGATCATTGACCAGCGACCGACAAATTCCACCACTTCATAAATCAAGTGCATACGTTCACTGTCACGTTTGCCGTGCCCCTTGGCATCCCAACATAGCCAGGCAATGGCAATCATTTTCAACGTCGGCACCATAATACTGGCGATAAAGATAACCGCCGCCACCGGATAAGAGCCTTCGCTCCAGATCAAAACCACACCTTCAAGAATCGTTGACGGTAACCTGGAACCGAGCAAATCGGTGATCATAATCGGCAGGATGTTGGCAGGAAGATAAAGCATGATTGACGTGAACAATAACGCCAGCGTCCATTGCAAACTGTTTTTACGACGCACGTAGCCTTTGGTCTCGCAGCGTGGGCACACCCGTTCGTCAGCAGGAAGAATCGCGGTGCAGCAGGAACAAGAACGCAGCCCCTGCCGGATACCGGGCACGCCTGGCTTTAATTCCTGCTTAATGACAGGCATTGGCGCAATATCATCCCACAGCCAACGGCGGTCAACGCACTGGAACGCCCGTAGCTGTAGAACACAAAAGAAACACCATGGGATGAAACTGCTGCCCACGCCGATATCACCATACGCCATCAGCTTAACGAAACTGACCAGCACTCCAGCGAGGAAGATTTCCGCCATCCCCCAGCTTTTCAACTGAAACAGGACGCGCGCCAGTCGGGCCTTTAGCCAGCCGGGCATTTCGGCCCGGTTCACCAGCAGCAGAATGGTCAGTAAACAAAACGCGGGAACCAACTGGACGAATAATAAAAAAAACGTGCCGAGGCTGGCGTAATCTTCTGAGAAAAGCACGCTGGGGATTTCCAGCAACGTCACTTCGCTGCTTACCCCTGCGACGTTCATATTCACAAAAGGGAAGAGGTTTGATAAAAGCAGCATGAACAGCGCTGCTAAAACATAGGCAGTAGGACGCTGCCTTGGCGCGTCCCACTCAACCGTTAACGTAGTGCCACATCGTGGACATGCCGCTTTCTGACCATGCTCCAGGCGCGGTAACGCCACCAGCATGTCACACTGCGAGCACAAAATATGCTTCGCGGCATGGTGATGTTCGCACATATGTGCTCCTTTAAATTATGCGCCATTCTTCAAAGATTCAAGATACTCCCAGCGCTCAAAGGCTTGCTCAAGTTCTTGTTCCGCTTCGTTCAGATTAGCTAAAACCTGTTGCGTTTGCTCGTGCGGCTGACTGAAAAAAGTGGCGTCAGCAACCTGAGCTTGTAATGTTTCCAGCTTAGCTTCCAGTTCTTCAAGCAATGCCGGGAGCTGCTCTAGTTCGCGCTGCAGTTTATAGCTTAGTTTGCTCGTGCCACGTTTGACAATTTCTGCTTTAGGAGCAACAGCTTCCTCTGTTTTTTTCACAACGGGCTGTTTAAACGCCACATGCTGCGATTGCTGGCTGCGCGCGTCATGGTAACCGCCGACATAACGACCAATTTTACCACCGCCTTCGAAGATCCAGCATTCCGTAACGGTATTATCCACAAACTGACGGTCATGGCTCACCAGCAGTACGGTGCCCTGATAGCTGTCAATCAGCTCTTCAAGCAGTTCCAGCGTTTCGACGTCAAGATCGTTCGTTGGTTCATCGAGAATTAAAAGATTACTGGGTTTCAGGAACAAACGCGCCAACAACAGGCGGTTTCGTTCTCCGCCGGAGAGCGCGCGTACTGGCGTCATCGCCCGTTTTGGATGGAACAGGAAGTCCTGCAGGTAGCCCAACACATGGCGGGGTTTACCGTTAACCATCACCTCTTGCTTACCTTCGGCCAGATTGTCCATCACGGTTTTATCCGGATCCAGTTCAGCACGGTGCTGATCGAAATAAGCCACTTCCAGCTTGGTCCCAACATGAATGCGTCCACTGTCTGCCTGCAGTTGGCCTAGCATCAGTTTGAGCAGCGTCGTCTTACCGCAACCGTTAGGGCCAATTAACGCAATTTTGTCGCTGCGCTGCACCTGCGCGGAGAAATCTTTTACCAGTTGCTTACCATCAACCTGATAATCCACATTCTCCATTTCGAAGACAATCTTGCCCGAACGGCTCGCCTCTTCAACCTGCATCTTCGCCGTGCCCATCACTTCGCGACGCTCCCCGCGCTCGCGACGCATCGCTTTCAGGGCGCGAACACGGCCTTCGTTACGGGTACGACGTGCTTTGATACCCTGGCGGATCCAAACTTCTTCCTGCGCCAGCTTGCGATCAAACTCCGCGTTTTGTAACTCTTCTACCCGCAGCGCTTCTTCTTTCTCCAGCAGATACTGATCGTAGTTCCCCGGATAGGTCACCAACTTTCCGCGGTCAAGATCGACAATACGCGTCGCCATATTGCGAATAAACGAACGGTCGTGGGAAATGAAAATAATTGTCCCGTTGAAGGATTTCAGGAACCCTTCCAGCCAGTCGATTGTTTCAATGTCCAGGTGGTTCGTCGGTTCATCCAGCAGCAGTACGCGCGGATTACTCACCAACGCACGGCCCAGCGCCGCTTTACGCAGCCAACCACCAGACAGCGACGAAAGCGCGGCGTTAGGATCCAGCCCCAGTTGCGCCAACACTTCATTAATGCGACTTTCGAGCTGCCACAGATTGTGGTGATCGAGCATTTCCTGAACCCGCGCCATCTCATTCAGATTTCTGTCGCTCGGATCGGTCATTACCAGGCGCGAAATATCGTGGTAACGCTTCAAGTATTCAGCCTGTTCCTCAATACCTTCGGCAACGAAGTCATACACGCTGCCCTCGACGTTACGCGGCGGATCCTGTTGCAGACGCGCGACGACCAGATCCTGCTCATAAATAATACGCCCGTCGTCAAGACCCTGTTCACGGTTCAGGATCTTCATCAGCGTCGATTTACCCGCGCCGTTACGGCCTACCAGACAGACGCGTTCGTTATCCTCGATATGCAGTTCCGCATTATCAAGAAGGGGCGCATCGCTGAACGATAGCCATGCACCATGCATACTGATCAATGACATTTACTTATCCTTTCAGGCTGCGGTAATCAGCCAGCAATTGTGGATCTGACGGTTACGGGCAAAGTCCTGGGAAAGCGTTTTTTGGGTAATTTCTTGTGCTTTTAATCCCAGTTCAGCCAGCCCCTCGAGATCCATACGGAATCCACGTTTGTTGTTGGAGAACATGATCGTCCCGTCTTTACGTAACAGACGTTTTAGATCTTTCATCAACGCCAGATGATCGCGCTGCACATCAAACGAGTCTTCCATGCGTTTAGAGTTAGAGAACGTTGGCGGATCGATGAATATCAGATCGAACTGTTCATTGGCATCGCGCAGCCAGCCCAGACAATCGGCCTGAATTAAACGGTGAGCGCGACCGCTCAGGCCGTTCAGACGCAGGTTGCGTTCAGCCCATTCCAGGTAGGTACGTGACATATCAACCGTCGTGGTGCTCCGCGCACCGCCCAGTCCGGCATGAACGCTGGCGCTACCGGTGTAGGAGAACAGATTGAGGAAATCCTTACCTTTACTCATCTGACCCAACATGCGACGCGCAATGCGGTGATCGAGGAACAAACCGGTATCAAGATAGTCAGTCAGGTTCACCCACAGGCGCGCGTTGTACTCACTTACCTCAATGAATTCACCCTTCTCATTCATCTTCTGATACTGGTTTTTCCCTTTTTGACGCTCACGGGTTTTCAGCACCAGTTTATTCGGGGCAATCTCCAGTACTGAGAGCGTAGCGGCAATGATATCGAACAGGCGTTGACGCGCTTTCTGCGCATCGACCGTTTTCGGCGGCGCGTATTCCTGCACCACGACCCAGTCACCGTAACGGTCCACTGCTACGTTGTATTCCGGCAGGTCGGCATCGTACAGGCGGTAGCATTCAATACCTTCCTGACGCGCCCATTTTTCCAGCTTCTTAATATTCTTACGCAGGCGGTTGGCATAATCTTCTGCGACCGTAGCAGGCTTACTGTCGGTGCTAGTTTCTGCAACGTGATAGTTCTTCTGTACGCAATCCAGCGGACCATTTTTCGCTTTAAACTGCTTATCGGCACGTAATTGCAGGCTGCTGAGCAAATCCGGCGAGGCGCTAAACAGGGACAGATTCCAGCCGCCAAACTGGTTTTTCATTGTGCGCCCCAGCAGGCTGTGCAAGGCAATCAGCGCCGGTTCGCTATCCAGGCGTTCGCCGTATGGCGGGTTGCTGATAACCGTCCCGTACGGTCCTTTCGGTAACGGGTTGCTCAGTTTGGCCACATCTTTGACTTCAAACGTCATCAGATCAGCAATTCCGGCGCGACGGGCGTTACTGCGGGCTTTTTCAATTACGCGAGCATCGCTGTCAGATCCATAGAAGTGCGAGGTGTAGTCTGCGAGACCCTTACGCGCGCGCACCTGCGCTTCGGCTTTAACCTCTTGCCACACAGCGTCATCGTGCTGCGCCCAACCGCTGAACCCCCAATATCCACGGTGCAGACCTGGCGCACGATCGGTTGCCCACATTGCCGCTTCAATCAGCAGCGTACCGGAGCCACACATCGGATCGAGTAACGGCGTGCCCGGTTGCCAGCCTGAACGCATCACAATGGCGGCAGCCAGCGTTTCTTTAATCGGCGCCTGACCTGCGCGATCGCGATACCCACGCTGATGCAGGCCATCACCGCTCAGATCGAGCGCAATACTGGCGGTATCTTTATTCAGCCACACGTTGATGCGCAGATCCGGAGATTCCCGATCCACATTCGGACGCGGCAGATTTTTACGGGTAAAGGCGTCGACAATCGCATCCTTCACCTTCAGCGCCCCGTACTGGCTATTACGAATAGTTTCGTTCAGGCCACTAAAATGCACCGCAAATGTAGCGCCCGGATTAAATATCTCTGTCCAGTCGATTGCCTGAACACCGAGGTACAGATCAAGATCGCTGTAGACCTTGCACTCTCCCATCGGCAGGATAATGCGCGAGGCCAGGCGGCTCCACATCAGGCTCTGGTAAACAAGCCGCGTGTCGCCCTTAAAATGGACCCCACCCTGAACGACCTGACACTCCAGCGCGCCGAGGTTTTCCAGTTCAGTTTTTAACAGCTCTTCCAGCCCGCGGGCCGTACTGGCAAACAGAGAATTCATAATGTCACTTTTACTCCGAGAAAATTGCTGCGCATTATAGCTAATATGGGCGGTATGTCATAAAGTTGAAGGCTTATTTTCGCTCGAGGGGCTGTACAGTGGTCACGTTAACCCGACTTTTTATTCATCCGGTTAAATCAATGCGCGGTATTGGGCTTACCCACGCTCTGGCAGACGTTAGTGGTCTCGCCTTTGATCGCATTTTTATGATTACCGAACCCGACGGGACGTTCATTACCGCCCGACAGTTCCCACAGATGGTGCGTTTTACCCCTTCCCCTTTCCACGATGGATTGCATCTTACGGCGCCAGACGGCAGCAGCGCGCTTGTGCGATTTGCCGACTTCGCCCTGCAGGATGCGCCGACAGAAGTGTGGGGCAACCATTTTACCGCGCGTATTGCGCCAGCGGCTATCAACCAGTGGCTGAGCGGTTTTTTCTCCCGTGACGTGCAGCTTCGCTGGGTTGGTCCGCAGCTGACACGCCGTGTGAAGCGCCGCGATGATGTTCCTTTATCCTTTGCCGATGGTTATCCCTACCTTTTAACTAACGAAGCGTCATTGCGCGATTTGCAGCAGCGCTGCCCGGCAAGCGTAAAAATGGAACAGTTCCGCCCCAATCTGGTGGTTTCAGGTGCTGCCGCCTGGGAAGAAGATACCTGGAAAGTGATCCGCATTGGCGAGGTTATTTTTGACGTGGCTAAACCTTGTAGCCGCTGCATTTTCACTACCGTCAGCCCTGAGAAAGGTCAGAAGCATCCGTCCGGCGAACCGCTGGCCACGCTGCAAAGCTTTCGCACTGCAACGGATAACGGCGATGTCGATTTTGGTCAGAATCTCATTGCGCGTAACAGTGGCGTGGTTCGCGTCGGCGACGAGGTTGAAATTCTGTCCACCGGTCCGGCCAGAGTATATGGCGCGGCAGAAACCGATGATACTGCCCCGGTGCAACAACCCGATGCCACGGTGCTTATCGAGTGGCAGGGACAGACCTTTCGCGGAAATAATCAGCAGGTATTGCTTGAACAGCTGGAAAACCAGGGTATCCGGGTTCCCTACTCATGTCGGGCGGGAATTTGCGGATGCTGTCGAATTCGGCTGGTAGAAGGCGAAGTGAGCCCGCTGAAAAAATCAGCGATGGGAGATGACGGGACGATTCTGTGCTGTAGTTGTGTGCCCAAAACGGCAATCAGGCTGGAAAGTTAAACCGCCTGCTCAAGGCTGAAACTGTCAACCATTGTCTGCGGTTTCAGTCTGTCATTCATGATTTTAATTGCGTCGCCAAGCTGCATGGTGCGCCCGGCAATCACCACGCCCGGTTGTGCCAGCAGACAAAGCGCGGCGTTTTCACCCGGTTCAACCACTAACAGGTTTACCTGCTCATCGGTATCGCTTAAATCGACACAGGCAGCGTCCCCAACCACTGGCGTCCAGTTAATGCCGTGGGCGACAAAGTGCCAGCTTTTTGGCATCTGCGGCTTAAGATAACGAATAGCCACCAGCGCATTGAGCACCAGTTCCGCTTTTTGTTCTTTCGCTAAATCCAGGTAGCGGCATTTTTCTTCAAAGGAAAAATAAAGCGCGGCGTCATCAACGCAAAATCCGGAAGGAGAAAATGCATCAGGAGTGAGCATTTTACGAGCAAAACGCGAACGGAATAACATACCATTGGCTAAATCGAGCATCATACGATCGTGCTCTTCATCATAATACCAGCGCCAGTTATCGTCGGGTTTAATTCGCATCAGTTTCTCTCCTTTCCTTAATCATCGCCATTACGACAGTATCCTTTTGCCGCTTCGTTTATTGCCCTAATAATAAAAGCTCAGAATGTTTAAATAAGCAACAGTAAAGGAATATAAAACAACCAGGGCTAGAAATAAAGCCCTGGATTGTGATTAAGGTAGCATTCAGATATTGCTGACGATTTCTTTAATCAATGGTGGACCTTTAAAAATAAAGCCCGAATAAATCTGTACCAGGGTAGCGCCAGCGGCTATTTTCTCACGCGCGGCGATGACCGAGTCGATACCGCCAACACCAATAATCGGCAACTGACCATTTAATTCCTGAGACAACTGGCGAATAATTTCTGTACTTTTTAATTGTAACGGACGACCGCTCAACCCACCCATTTGATCGCAATTTTTCATTCCCTGTACGAGAGAACGATCGAGAGTGGTGTTAGTTGCAATTACGCCATCAATATTATGACGAACTAAACTGTCGGCGACCTGGATCAGTTCTTCGACGGAAAGATCCGGCGCGATCTTTACGGCCACCGGAACATATTTATGGTGGATCGCTTGCAGATCGTTTTGCTTATTTTTAATTGCCGTTAGCAGATCGTCCAGCGCTTCACCGTATTGCAGCGTGCGTAATCCCGGCGTATTCGGTGAAGAGATATTAATCGCGATATAACCGGCATAAGCATAGACTTTTTCCATACAAATCAGATAGTCATCTTTGCCGTTTTCTACCGGAGTATCTTTATTCTTACCAATATTAATGCCGAGAATGCCGTCAAAATGTGATTTCTTAACGTTCTCTACCAGGTTATCAACACCCAGGTTATTGAATCCCATGCGGTTGATCAAACCTTCCGCATCCACCAGACGGAACAGACGTGGTTTATCGTTCCCGGGCTGGGGACGTGGCGTCACGGTACCAATCTCAATTGAACCGAATCCCATCGCACCGAGCGCATCAATGCACTCCCCGTCTTTATCCAGTCCGGCAGCAAGCCCGAGCGGATTTTTAAACGTCAGCCCCATACAGGTAACCGGTTTTGCGGGTACTTTCTGGCGGACAAGCGCTTCGAGCGGCGTGCCGGTAATGCGACGTAACTGCTGGAATGTCAATTCATGAGCGCGCTCAGGATCGAGCTGGAAAAGGGCTTTACGAACGAAGGGGTAGTACATGAACTCTCCTGGATTCCCGGTGTGCAAACCGGGGGCGTATTATGTGCGATCACGAGCAAAAAGGGAATTGACCTGCGGCAATAAATAGCAATCGTTTTCCTGCTTCAGCCGTTTTATTCACTTTTCAACTTTTCTATGCCGTATAAATCATTTCGATAAACAAAATCTCTCTGCCAGACTGCACAAATTGTTATCAATGTTAAATAAAAGCGAACAATTGGTTATAAGGGGAGATTGAAATTATGCGCGTCATTACTCTGGCGGGAAGCCCACGCTTCCCCTCTCGCTCCAGCGCGTTACTGGAATACGCCCGAGAAAAACTGAACAGCCAGGATGTCGAAGTCTGTCACTGGAATCTGCACAACTTTGCCCCAGAAGACCTGATTTATGCGCGCTTCGACAGCCCGGCGCTGAAAACCTTTGTCGAACAACTACACGACGCCGACGGATTGATTGTGGCAACACCAGTCTACAAAGCAGCTTACTCCGGTGCGTTGAAAACGTTGCTCGACCTGCTTCCCGAACGTGCACTGGAAGGCAAAGTGGTTTTGCCACTGGCAACAGGCGGTACCGTTGCGCATTTACTGGCCGTTGATTACGCACTTAAGCCGGTGCTGAGCGCGTTAAAAGCCCAGGAAATCCTGCACGGTGTTTTTGCTGATGATTCACAGGTGATTGATTATCAACATAAACCGCAGTTTACGCCCAACCTGCAACTGCGTCTGGACAATGCGCTCGACACCTTCTGGCTGGCGTTGCATCGTCGCGACGTCCAACTCCCTCAATTGAATGCTCTGCGAGGTGCCGCCCATGCTTAATCTGCTCAAACGTCACACGCCTTGGCTGGCGTTGACCGGATTGCTGTCACTTTCAACGCTCGCCCATGCCGCAGAGTCTGCACCAGACGCGCTGCGCATAGGCTACCAGAAAGGGAGCGTCAGCATGGTGCTGGCTAAAAGCCATCAGCTACTGGAGAAACGCTACCCGCAGACCAAAATCTCGTGGATTGAGTTCCCGGCAGGGCCGCAAATGCTGGAAGCACTCAATATTGGCAGTATTGATCTCGGCAGTACCGGTGACATTCCACCGATTTTCGCCCAGGCCGCTGGAGCCGATCTGGTTTACGTTGGCGTCGAGCCGCCCAAACCAAAAGCCGAAGTGATTCTGGTGCCCAAAAACAGCCCGATCCAGAGCGTGGCGCAGCTCAAAGGGCATAAAGTCGCCTTCCAGAAAGGTTCCAGCGCCCACAATTTACTGCTGCGAGCCTTACAACAGGCCGGGCTGAAATTTACCGATATTCAACCAACATATCTGACACCCGCAGATGCCAGAGCAGCCTTCCAGCAAGGTAACGTTGATGCGTGGGCTATCTGGGATCCTTACTATTCCGCCGCGTTGCTGCAGGGGGATGTGCGCGTGCTAAAAGACGGCTCAGATCTCAAACAGACCGGCTCCTTTTATCTCGCCGCGCGTCCTTATGCCGAGAAAAATGGGGCATTTGTGCTTGGCGTGCTGGATACCTTTAGCCAGGCCGATGCGTTAACCCTCAGCCAGCGCCAACAAAGTATTACCCTGCTGGCCAAAACCATGGGGCTGCCAGAGCCGGTGATTGCGTCTTATCTTGATCACCGGCCGCCAACGACCATCTCGCCCGTCAGCACCTCTGTTGCCGCTCTGCAACAACAAACCGCCGATCTGTTTTATGACAATCGTCTGGTGCCGAAAAAAATCGATATTCGCCAGCGTATCTGGCAACCCACTCAGCAGACAGGAGCAAAATTATGAGTCTGAACATGTTCTGGTTTTTACCTACCCACGGCGACGGTCATTATCTGGGAACGGAAGAAGGCTCGCGTCCGGTCGATCACGGCTATCTGCAGCAAATCGCACAGGCCGCCGATCGTCTGGGATTTACCGGCGTGTTGATCCCAACCGGTCGCTCCTGTGAAGATGCCTGGCTGGTAGCCGCCTCGATGATCCCCGTTACCCAGCGGCTCAAGTTTCTGGTCGCGCTGCGTCCAAGCGTAACATCGCCAACGGTTGCCGCGCGCCAGGCAGCAACGCTCGACAGACTCTCTAACGGCCGGGCGCTGTTTAACCTGGTGACCGGTAGCGATCCACAGGAGTTGGCTGGCGACGGCGTGTTTCTTGATCATACCGAGCGCTATGAAGCTTCTGCTGAATTCACCCAGATCTGGCGTCGGCTGTTACAGGGGGAAACTGTCGATTTCAACGGCAAACATATGCACGTCCGCGGCGCGAAGCTGTTTTTTCCTCCCGTACAACAACCCTGGCCGCCACTTTATTTCGGTGGTTCTTCCGATGTCGCGCAAGACCTGGCTGCCGAGCAGGTTGATCTCTATCTGACCTGGGGCGAGCCGCCTGAACAGGTGAAAGAGAAGATTGAGCAAGTACGGGCCAAAGCGACAGCGCTTGGACGTAAGATCCGCTTTGGTATTCGTTTGCATGTGATCGTGCGGGAGACGACGGATGAAGCGTGGCAGGCAGCGGAACGTCTGATTTCTCATCTTGATGACGACACGATTGCCAAAGCTCAGGCCGCCTTCTCAAGAACGGATTCGGTTGGCCAGCAGCGGATGGCCGTGCTGCATAACGGTAAACGCGACAAACTGGAGATTAGCCCAAACCTGTGGGCTGGCGTTGGACTGGTGCGTGGCGGCGCCGGGACCGCGCTGGTCGGTGACGGTCCTACCGTCGCGGCGCGTATCAACGAGTATGCCGCGCTGGGTATCGACAGCTTTGTGCTGTCGGGGTATCCGCATCTGGAAGAGGCGTACAAAGTTGGCGAGCTACTGTTCCCGCATCTGGATGTATCGATCCCTGAAATTCCACAGCCACAGCGTCTGCACCAACAAGGCGAAGCGGTGGCTAACGAATTTATTCCTCGTAAGGTCGCGCAAAGCTAAGGAGCACGCTGATGACAACACCGAAAAACAGGTGGTTATTGCGCCTTGCACCCTGGTTTCTGCTGGTAGGTCTGGTGGCGTTCTGGCAGATAGCCTCGTCAATGGGCTGGCTATCCACCCGCATCCTGCCCTCCCCGGAGGGCGTGGTCGAAGCCTTCTGGACGCTCTCCGCCAGCGGCGAGCTTTGGCAGCATCTGGCGATCAGCTCCTGGCGCGCGCTGATCGGATTCTCGATCGGTGGATCGTTAGGTTTGATGCTGGGACTCATTAGCGGTCTTTCACGCTGGGGGGAACGCCTGTTGGATACGTCGGTACAGATGCTGCGTAACGTCCCCCATCTGGCGCTGATCCCGCTGGTGATTTTGTGGTTCGGCATTGATGAATCCGCCAAAATCTTTCTCGTCGCCTTGGGCACTCTGTTCCCGATTTACATCAACACCTGGCACGGGATCCGCAATATCGATCGCGGCCTGGTGGAGATGGCGCGCAGCTATGGGTTGTCCGGCTTTTCACTGTTTATCCATGTGATCCTCCCCGGTGCCCTGCCCTCGATTATGGTTGGCGTACGTTTTGCTCTCGGCCTGATGTGGCTGACGCTGATCGTTGCGGAGACTATTTCAGCCAATGCCGGCATTGGTTATCTGGCGATGAATGCCCGAGAATTTCTGCAAACCGACGTGGTGGTAGTGGCCATCATTCTCTATGCCCTGCTCGGCAAACTTGCCGATGTCAGCGCCCAACTGCTGGAGCGGATCTGGCTGCGCTGGAACCCGGCTTACCATGTGAAGGAGGCTACTGTATGAATACCGCTCGCTTGAATCAGGGTACGCCGCTTTTGCTGAGCGCCGTGACCAAACAATACGCCGCCAATACGGTGCTGAATCAATTAGATCTGCATATTCCGGCAGGGCAATTTGTTGCCGTAGTGGGCCGCAGCGGCGGTGGCAAAAGTACCTTACTGCGGCTGCTGGCTGGGCTGGAATCGCCCACTTCAGGCGCATTACTTGCCGGAACCACCCCGCTGGCAGAGATTCAGGATGATACGCGCATGATGTTTCAGGATGCGCGCCTGCTGCCATGGAAAACGGTTATCGATAACGTTGGTCTGGGGCTGAAAGGTCAATGGCGCGATGCGGCCCGTAATGCGTTGGCCGCTGTTGGCCTCGAAAACCGGGCACAGGAGTGGCCTGCCGCCCTGTCTGGGGGGCAAAAACAGCGCGTGGCCCTGGCGCGGGCATTAATTCACCGCCCTGGCCTGCTGTTACTGGATGAACCGCTCGGCGCGCTGGATGCGTTAACCCGTCTTGAGATGCAGGATCTGATCGTCTCGCTATGGCAGGACCACGGCTTTACGGTGCTGCTGGTGACGCACGATGTCAGTGAGGCCGTCGCAATGGCAGACCGCGTGCTATTGATCGAAGAGGGTAAAATCGGGCTGGATCTGACGGTGGATATTCAGCGCCCCCGCCGTTTGGGATCGGTGCGGTTAGCCGAGCTGGAAGCGGAAGTGTTGAACCGGGTGATGAAACGCGGCGAGACGGAACAACCGATCCGTCGACATGGATAAACACTCAGAAAACAAGGCCCGGTAGCGCTTACCGGGCCTTTTGCCGGATGACGGCGTTACCGCCTTATCCGGCCTACTAAACTACAGGTCAACGTTTCAGGCTAACGCTTTGTCAATCTTCTCAAACAGATCGCCGGAGAGATTCTCGAGGCCTTTCAACTGTTCCAGCGCCGCACGCATCTTCGCCTGACGTTTGGCATCATAACGTTTTAAACGAATCAACGGCTCAATCAGACGTGACGCCACCTGCGGATTGCGGCTGTTCAGTTCAGTCAGCATGTCGACCAGGAACTGATAGCCGCTGCCATCTTCCGCATGGAAAGCCGCCGGGTTGCTGCCCGCAAAAGCACCAATCAGCGAACGGATGCGGTTCGGATTACTCATACTGAAGGAACGATGCTTCAGCAGACCGCGTACCGTTTCCAGCACGTTTCTCGCCGGGCTGGTGGATTGCAGGATAAACCATTTATCCATCACCAGACCGTCATGATGCCACTTATCGTCATACTCCTGCATCAATGCGTCGCGGCATGGCAGTTGCGCCGCCACAGCAGCGGACAGCGCCGCCAGGGCGTCAGTCATATTGTTCGCTTCACGGTACTGCTTGCTGACCAGCGTGTCAGCCAGATGGGTTTCGCCAAAGGCCAGGAAGCGCAGGCAGGCATTGCGCAGCGTTCGTTTGCCAATATCAGCATGCTCAACGCGGTACTCGTCAAGATGATTAGCGTTATAGATGGCGAGGAATTCATCCGCCAGTTCAGCCGCCAGAGTGCGGGTCAATGCTTCGCGAACCTCCGTTATCGCCACAGGATCAATGATGTCGAACAGTTCGGCAATTTCATTCACCGAAGGCAACGTCAGGATTTCTGCCGCCAGCGCCGGATCGATTTTCTCATCCAACAGAATCGCGCGGAAAGCATCGGCCACATGTACCGGCAGCGACAGCGGCTGTCCCTGCTGATGACGGGCAACGTTGAGCTTAATATAGGTCGCCAGCAGACTTTGCGCCGCATCCCAACGCGAGAAATCGTTACGCGCGTGACGCATCAGGAAGGTTAGTTGCTGATCGCTCCATTTGTATTCCAGTTTTACCGGTGCGGAGAATTCGCACAGCAGTGCCGGAACCGGCTGGAAGTAGACGTTATCAAAGACAAACGTCTGTTCTGCCTGGGTCACGTTGAGCACGGCATTCACCGGATGCCCGCCTTTTTGTAGCGGGATCACTTTCCCTTCGTTGTCATACAACTCGAGGGCGAAAGGAATATGCAGCGGTTGTTTCTCGGCCTGATCCGGCGTGGCTGGCGTACGCTGACTGATGGTCAGCGTGTATTGTTCCGTTGACGGATTGTAGTCATCACGCACGGTCAGAATCGGCGTACCGGACTGACTGTACCAGCGACGGAAATGCGAGAGGTCGACGTTGGACGCATCTTCCATCGCCTGCACAAAATCATCACAGGTAGCAGCGCTGCCGTCATGACGCTCAAAGTACAGCTGCATCCCTTTCTGGAAGTTAGCCTCACCCAGCAGGGTGTGGATCATACGAATGACTTCAGCGCCCTTTTCGTACACGGTCAGGGTATAGAAGTTGTTCATTTCGATGACCATATCCGGACGGATAGGGTGCGCCATCGGACTGGCGTCTTCGGCAAACTGCAAGCCGCGCATGGTACGTACATTGCTGATACGGTTTACCGCGCGTGAGCCGAGATCGGAACTGAACTCCTGATCGCGGAACACGGTTAAACCTTCTTTCAGGCTCAACTGGAACCAGTCGCGACAGGTCACACGGTTGCCGGTCCAGTTATGGAAATATTCGTGACCAATAACGCGTTCAATATCGAGATAGTCTTTGTCGGTGGCCGTATCGGTGCGGGCCAGCACATATTTGGAGTTAAAGATGTTCAGACCTTTATTCTCCATCGCGCCCATATTGAAGAAGTCGACGGCGACAATCATATAGATGTCGAGGTCATACTCGAGGCCGAAACGCTCCTCATCCCATTTCATGGAGTTTTTCAGCGAGGTCATTGCCCACGGCGCACGGTCCAGATTGCCGCGATCGACATACAGTTCCAGCGCCACTTCACGTCCTGAGCGGGTGGTAAAGGTGTCACGCAGGACGTCGAAATCACCGGCTACCAGCGCAAACAGATAGCACGGTTTCGGGAACGGATCCTGCCACTGCACCCAGTGACGACCGTTTTCCAGTTCACCCTGCGCCACGCGATTGCCGTTAGAGAGCAGGAACGGATATTGGGTTTTATCGGCGATAATTTTGGTGGTAAAACGCGCCAGAACATCGGGTCTGTCGAGATACCAGGTAATATGGCGGAACCCTTCTGCTTCACACTGGGTGCACAGCGCATCGCCAGACTTATACAGTCCTTCCAGCGCGGTATTGGCCGCCGGGCTAATTTCATTCACAATACGCAGCGTAAAACGTTCCGGCAACTGACTGATGACCAGAGCGCCCTCTTCTTCTTTATACTCTGTCCACGGCTCGTCGTTCACGTGGATTGACACCAGGGTCAGATCTTCGCCATCCAGGCGCAGCGGCGCACTGGACGCACCATGACGGACAGCCTGGCTCACGGCGGTGACCACGGTTTTTTCAGCATCCAGGTCAAAGGTCAAGTCAATATCAGTAATCTGGTAATCCGGCGCACGATAGTCGTGACGGTATTTGGCTTGTGGCTGTTGTGTCATAAAAAACCTTTAGCATCTTTGGTAGAGTCTCGGCTTCAGTCTATTCCTGTTGCGTAAATCGCGCTACGCAGAATGTTCATCTTTTCAGGCACAAACACCCTTTTTGCTACATTTTCATAACACGCGGCACGAATTGCCCTCGACCAGAAAGACAGCTTATGGTGTGATCGGGGTTCAATAAATCGCTAAACAGGGTATACTCCAGCGGTTTTCTTAGTTGTTTATTGTACTAAACGCTCCCGTGAGAGGATGCTACTGCGCACCTATGACACAATTCGCTTCTCCTGTTCTGCACTCGCTGCTGGATACAGACGCTTATAAGTTGCATATGCAGCAAGCCGTTTTTCACCACTACTATGATGTACAAGTAGCGGCTGAATTTCGTTGCCGTGGCGATGACCTGCTCGGTATTTACGCTGATGCTATTCGTGAGCAGGTGAATGCTATGCAGCACCTGCGGCTGCAGGAGGACGAGTACCAGTGGCTCTCCGGCCTGCCTTTCTTTAAAGCTGATTACCTCGCCTGGTTACGCGATTTCCGTTATAAGCCGGAACAAGTTTGCGTCACCAACGATAACGGTAAGCTGAACATCCGCTTAACCGGTCCATGGCGTGAAGTGATCATGTGGGAAGTCCCGCTGCTGGCGGTTATCAGCGAACTGGTGCACCGTTACCGTTCGCCCGAATCAGGCGTTCCACAGGCACTCAATGAGCTGGAAAGCAAACTAGTCGAATTCTCTGCTTTAACGAAAGATGTCGATATGTCCCGCTTCCATCTGATGGATTTCGGTACGCGCCGTCGTTTTTCACGCGAAGTACAGCAGGCCATTGTTAAACGCCTGCAGCAAGAATCCTGGTTTGTCGGCACCAGCAACTACGATCTCGCCCGCCGTCTGTCATTAACCCCGATGGGTACACAGGCGCATGAGTGGTTCCAGGCTCATCAGCAAATCAGCCCAGAGCTTGCCACCAGCCAGCGTGTTGCGCTGGCCGCATGGTTAAATGAATATCCTGACCAACTCGGGATTGCACTGACCGACTGCATCACCATGGACGCATTTTTACGCGACTTTGGCGTCGAGTTTGCGACCCGTTACCAGGGCTTACGTCACGACTCAGGCGATCCGGTAGAATGGGGTGAAAAAGCCATTGCCCATTATGAAAAACTGGGGATTGATCCGCTGAGCAAAACGCTGGTGTTCTCAGATAACCTCGATCTGAAAAAAGCGATTGAGCTCTACCGCCACTTCTCTTCTCGCGTACAGTTGAGTTTTGGCATTGGTACAAGGCTAACGTGTGATATTCCGCAGGTTAAGCCGCTCAATATTGTTATCAAGCTGGTGGAATGTAACGGCAAACCGGTAGCGAAGTTATCTGACAGCCCCGGTAAAACCATCTGCCACGATAAAGCGTTTGTTCGTGCGTTGCGCAAAGCTTTCGATTTGCCGCATATTAAAAAAGCCAGTTAATCTTCACAGGGAGCCACATCGGCTCCCTTTTCGCGTTTATTTCCGAAATCTTTCACTCCAGCAACGAATTCTGCTTGTCTGATTGCAGATGCCAGGTAACATAGGTATCCCCCCCATTACGGGTGGACATGTGTTTATATATCCGACTATTAACAGAGAGAATATTATGAGCGTTGTGCCTGTAGCCGACGTACTCCAGGGCCGCGTAGCCGTTGACAGCGAAGTCACCGTGCGCGGATGGGTGCGTACCCGCCGAGATTCAAAAGCTGGCATCTCCTTCCTCGCCGTTTATGACGGTTCCTGCTTTGATCCTGTACAGGCCGTCATCAATAATTCTCTGCCCAATTACAATCAGGACGTATTGCGCCTGACAACGGGCTGTTCAGTTATCGTAACGGGTAAAGTCGTTGCGTCGCCTGGACAGGGACAGAGCTTTGAAATTCAGGCCACTGAGGTTGAAGTCGCGGGCTGGGTTGAAGATCCTGACACCTACCCAATGGCGGCCAAGCGTCACAGCATTGAGTATCTGCGTGAAGTCGCGCATATGCGTCCGCGTACCAACATGATTGGTGCGGTAGCGCGTGTACGTCATACGCTGGCGCAAGCACTGCATCGTTTTTTCCACGAGCAGGGTTTCTTTTGGGTATCCACGCCGCTGATCACCGCTTCCGATACGGAAGGCGCTGGTGAGATGTTCCGTGTTTCTACGCTGGATCTGGAAAACCTGCCGCGTAACGATCAGGGAAAAGTCGACTTCGATAAGGACTTCTTCGGTAAAGAAGCCTTCCTGACCGTTTCTGGTCAGTTGAACGGCGAAACCTACGCCTGCGCCCTGTCCAAAATTTATACCTTTGGCCCGACGTTCCGTGCAGAAAACTCTAACACCAGCCGTCACCTGGCAGAGTTCTGGATGCTGGAGCCAGAAGTGGCTTTCGCCAATCTGGACGACGTGGCAGGCCTCGCTGAAGCCATGCTGAAGTATGCTTTCAAGGCCGTACTGGCAGAGCGTGCGGATGATATGAAATTCTTCGCTGAACGCGTAGACAAAGACGCGATTTCACGCCTGGAACGTTTCATTGACGCCGACTTCGCGCAGGTGGACTACACCGACGCGGTAAGCATTCTCGAAAAATGCGGCAAACAGTTTGAAAACCCGGTTTACTGGGGTGTGGATCTCTCTTCCGAGCACGAACGTTATCTTGCTGAAGAGCACTTTAAAGCGCCGGTCGTGGTTAAAAACTACCCGAAAGATATCAAAGCGTTTTATATGCGCCTTAACGAAGACGGTAAAACCGTTGCGGCAATGGACGTACTGGCTCCGGGAATCGGTGAAATCATCGGTGGTTCTCAGCGTGAAGAGCGTCTGGACGTGCTGGATGCCCGTATGCTGGAGATGGGTCTGAATAAAGAAGATTACTGGTGGTATCGCGACCTGCGCCGCTACGGTACCGTTCCGCATTCCGGCTTCGGCTTAGGCTTCGAGCGTCTGATTGCCTACGTTACTGGCGTGCAGAACGTCCGTGATGTCATTCCGTTCCCGCGTACTCCGCGTAACGCCAGCTTCTAAAACTGAATTTTTAATCCAAAGGCCAGCATTCATTGCTGGCCTTTTTTGTAACCGCGCCACGTTACAGGGATCCCCATAACACGTTAAATACAACCCTTCACCTCCCCTCTTCCTGTTACGTAATATTTCACAGCAACACATTCGAACAAAAAATAATCAGCAGTTTTATTGTGGATTAGCATTTTCTGATTAAATAGTACATTTTTTAACCTTTCGCATGGCTGTCCAGATGTCCATAAATCACCTTCAGTTAAATCAGTTCTTTTAGTCATAGCGAAGAAAAAGCGGTCTTAGCAAAATTAAATATAAGAAAATCATATAAATAGAAATAACAGGGGTGATTTTTAGCGCAGAGACATCTGAAGTTTGAAGTTGTTCACAAAGTTGCATAAAAATAACGTTTTGTTACACATTTTTTCTTTTTGAAACCAAATCTTTATATTTGTAGCACTTTGAGAGTAGCGAAACGATAGTTTGAATGGAAAGATGCCTGTCAGACACATAAAGACACCAAACTCTCATCAATAGTTCCGTAAATTTTAATTGACGGAATTTATTGGCGGCAGTGGCAGGTGTCATATAAAAACCGATGAGGGTAATAAATAATGATGAAGCGCAATATTCTGGCAGTGGTTATCCCTGCTCTGCTGGTAGCCGGGGCAGCTAACGCTGCAGAAGTTTATAACAAAGATGGCAACAAAGTAGACATTTACGGTAAAGCTGTGGGTCTGCACTATTTTTCCAAGAACAACGGTGATAACGCCTACGCGCCTAACGGCGATCAGACCTATGCCCGTCTTGGTTTCAAAGGGGAAACTCAGATTAACGACCAACTGACCGGTTACGGCCAGTGGGAATACCAGTTCAGCGGCAATAACCCAGAAGGCGGTGACGATGCCCAGAAAGGCAACAAAACCCGTCTGGCGTTCGCCGGTCTGAAATTCGGCGACGCGGGCTCCTTCGACTACGGTCGTAACTACGGCGTCGTATACGATGCGCTGGGTTACACCGATATGCTGCCAGAATTCGGTGGTGATACCGCTGCTTCTGACCAGTTCTTCTCCCAGCGTAACGGCGGTCTCGCAACCTACCGTAACTCCAACTTCTTCGGTCTGGTTGAAGGCCTGAACTTCGCCGTTCAGTACCTGGGCAAAAATGAGCGTGATGACGCGCGTCGCTCTAACGGTGATGGTGTTGGCGGCTCAGTAAGCTACGAAATGGATGGCTTCGGTATCGTGGGTGCTTATGGCGCAGCTGACCGCACCAACGCGCAAGAAACGCTGACCTACGGTCGCGGTGCAAAAGCTGAGCAGTGGGCTGCTGGCGTGAAATATGATGCGAACAACATCTACCTGGCGGCGAACTACAGCGAAACCCGTAACGCTACCCGTATCTCTAACGGTTATGCCAACAAAACTGAAGACGTGCTGTTGGTTGCCCAGTATCAGTTCGACTTCGGCCTGCGTCCGTCCCTCGCCTATACCAAATCTAAAGGTAAGGACATTGAAGGCATCGGTGACGTAGATCTGGTGAACTACTTCGAAGTGGGTGCGACTTACTACTTCAACAAAAACATGTCCACCTATGTTGATTACATCATCAACCAGATCGATTCTGACAACAAACTGGGCGTAGGCTCTGACGACACCGTCGCAGTAGGTATCGTTTACCAGTTCTAATAGCAGACCTCTTTGTTAAATGCCTAAAAAACAGGACTTCGGTCCTGTTTTTTTATCTCTGCTAGCGGATTCTTGCGTCTTAAAAAAACACCTCAGCTTTTCGTCAGTAACGGTTGGCATTTTGTAAATCTACCGTTAACCTGATAGCGGACTTCCCTTCTGTAATCACTATGGAACCTCGTCATGTTTGAGAACATTACCGCCGCTCCTGCCGACCCTATTTTGGGTCTGGCTGATTTGTTTCGTGCCGATGACCGCCCAGGAAAAATAAACCTCGGGATCGGTGTATATAAAGATGAGACAGGCAAAACGCCGGTACTGACCAGCGTTAAAAAAGCCGAGCAATATATACTGGAAAATGAAACCACCAAAAACTACCTTGGCATTGACGGTATTCCAGAGTTTGGTCGCTGCACTCAGGAATTACTGTTTGGTAAAGAGAGTTCGCTTATCAACGACAAACGCGCACGTACAGCACAGACCCCTGGTGGTACTGGCGCACTGCGTGTAGCAGCTGATTTCCTGGCAAAAAACACCTCGGCTAAACGCGTTTGGGTGAGCAATCCAAGCTGGCCGAACCATAAGAGCGTCTTTAACTCTGCCGGTCTGGAAGTTCGTGAATACAATTATTACGATGCGGCAAACCACTCTTTAGACTTTGATGCGATGCTGGCAAGCCTCAGCGAAGCGCAGGCCGGCGACGTGGTGTTATTCCACGGCTGCTGCCATAACCCAACCGGTATCGATCCTACGCTGGAGCAGTGGCAAACGCTGGCTCAGCTTTCCGTCGATAAAGGTTGGTTGCCGCTGTTTGACTTCGCCTACCAGGGTTTTGCCCGTGGTCTGGAAGAAGATGCGGAAGGTCTGCGCGCATTCGCGGCACTGCACAAAGAGCTGATCGTCGCCAGCTCCTACTCCAAGAACTTTGGTTTGTACAATGAGCGCGTAGGCGCCTGTACGTTGGTTGCAGCCGATGCTGAAATCGTTGACCGCGCGTTTAGCCAGATGAAATCAGCCATTCGTGCTAACTATTCCAACCCGCCGGCACACGGCGCATCCGTAGTCGCTACGATTTTGAGCAACGACGCGCTGCGCGCCATCTGGGAACAAGAGCTGACTGATATGCGCCAACGCATTCAGCGCATGCGTTTACTGTTCGTGAATACGCTGCAGGAGAAAGGTGCAAGCCGCGACTTCAGCTTTATCATCAAACAGAACGGCATGTTCTCATTCAGCGGCCTGACCAAAGAGCAGGTTCTACGCCTGCGTGAAGAGTTTGGTGTCTATGCCGTCGCTTCCGGACGTGTAAACGTAGCCGGAATGACGCCAGATAACATGGCGCCGCTGTGCGAAGCGATTGTCGCAGTACTGTAATCAATAGCGCACAAAAAAGGCCGCAATCGCGGCCTTTAATTTATCTGCGGTTTTACCAGACAGGCATTTCATCCTGCAGAAACGGGTTATGTAACCGTTCGTGGCCCAGCGTAGAAAGTGGACCGTGGCCCGGAATAAACGTCACGTCATCGCCCAGCGGCAACAGTTTACGTTTAATCGAATCGATCAATTGACTGTGATCGCCGCGCGGGAAATCACTGCGCCCTACGCCACCTTTGAAAATCACGTCACCCGAAATCAGTAACTTTGACTGCTCATCAAAGAAGACCACATGCCCCGGCGTGTGACCGGGACAATGGAGCACCTGTAATATGACATTACCCACGCTTACCCGATCGCCTTCATTTAACCAGCGATCGGGCATCAGCGGCTCACAATCTCCCAGGCCAAACATCCGGCTCTGAGCAGGCAAGCCCTGTAACCAGAACTCATCTTCTTTTTCCGGGCCAATAACCGGTACACCATAATGCTGTGCCAGTTCAGCCGCCGCCCCTACGTGGTCAAGATGACCATGGGTAAGCAGGATCTGCATAAGCGTCAGACCGCTGGCATCCACTTCCTGTTTGATTTTCTCGGCATCGCCGCCGGGATCGACCAGCGCGGCCAGACGAGTCTGCTCACACCAGATTAACGAGCAGTTCTGGGCAAATGCAGTGACCGGAATAATACGATAGTTCATACAGCTCCTGTTTCATTAAGCTTACGGATCACCAGTGCCGTGCAGGTCCGGTGTCAATATGCACAAAGTTACTGCTGGGGTAGTATCCTACACCACCTGCGCGCATAGATAACGCAGCTTTGCGAATATTACTTAATGCGATGCCTTCAATATGGAAATCCATAGCCTGGCCTTTCGTGTGGTAGCTTTTCTTAGCGACACCACGGCTGCGCGCACGGAGTTCATTATTGGTATCGATTGAGCGATAGCCAGAGATCAGCTGTACGGGTTTACGCGTGCCCAGCAGACCCTGCAGACGGAAGAGTTGGTCAAACAATCCCGGGTCAATGGATTTCACTTTATTGGCCCGAAAATCACGGAAAAAGTGGTTAAGTTTTGCTAATTCGTCCTGAATATAGCCCCTGCCATCAAAAAACTCTGCTTTTATTGACTCACCGGTATGCAGGTTATTCAGAGTCAATATACGCGGACGTGGGGTGGAGAGTGTGGCAAACGCAGGCGTAGGCAGGATGGCAGCGCCGAGGGCAATGCCACCAAGCGCCAGCAGTTTGCGGCGATTAGCGTCAAATTTGTCCATGGTATTAAGGTCTACAAGGTCAATGTTATCGTATGTATGCTCTAGCGCACGCGGGAAACCTTATCTGGCTAAGTAGTCCACGTCAAGGCTCCCAACCCCAGGAAATACGGGGCTTGCAGCCATTTAGCCCCATTTCCAACATAACTTACGACAATCATTTTCCTCGAACTGCTTCATTTATCTGATTAATTGTTCGGCTTTTGACACAATTTGTGCGCTGGATCGCGCTGTCAGATCGTAATTGTAAATATCTGTACGATACTGCGTCCGCCCATCCGCCCCCACAAACGCGGTCAGGTAGTAAAGATTGACCGGAATATTCTGACGAATATTCACGTACCGCGTATCCCCTTGCTTCAGGGCGTCCGAGATGCGCGAATCATTCCAGCCCGCATCCTGTAGCAGCATATTCGCCAGCTCAGATGCCTTATTCACACGCACGCAGCCTGAGCTAAGCGCCCGCGTATCTTTCTGGAACAGGTTGTGGTTTGGCGTATCGTGCAGATAAATAGCATCTGAACTCGGCATATTAAATTTATAACGGCCGAGCGAGTTACGCGCGCCCGGCGCCTGTTGGAAGCGGAACGGCAGATTCGATGCGGTGATGGTCGCCCAGTCAACCTGCCATGGATCTATCGTCTCTTTGCTATTCCAGCCGCGCATTACGGTATAGCCGTGACGCTCAAGGTATCCCGGGTCATTCCACACCTTAGGCAGAATATCTTTACGTGCCAGCGTCGGCGGTACGTTCCACGGTGGGTTAACGACCACATTATTCAGCGCACTGCTCATCATCGGCGTTTTGCGATCGGGACGCCCGACAATAACGCGTGAGGCTAGCACCTGATTGCCGTTCTGATAATAAACCAGCGAGTAGGCAGGAATATTCACCATGATACCGGTAGACAAATCACTCGGAAGCAGGCGCAAACGCTGAATATTCAACGCCAGCACACCTGCACGCTGAGCGGGCGTTACGTTCAGCCAGTCACGCGTTGCGGGTCCAATGGCGCCATCGGCCCCCAACCCCTGCCACGTCTGGAAACGCTTCACCGCCGCAACCAGTTCACTGCCGTAAGCGCTACGCCCTTCTTTAGCAGCCGTACTGACGACTGATTCAAGCATCCCGGTGCGGCGTAAGATTTCACGCAACGCGGGGATATCGTTACTCCACTCGCCAGGACGCAGCGTCGCGGTACTGGTTAACTGCGGCCAGGGACGCGTATCGCTCACCAGTTTTAACAACGATTCATGCATGGCTGCATACTGCGGATGCTGAGGCGCCAGGCCGGTAATAAACGACGTCAGTTGCCCATTATCCAGCGCCACCTGCCATTGGTTGATCACGGAAATCGGCGGAGTTGCCAGCGCATAGGGCTTATCACTGTAGAGCCAGCGATTACCTTTGACGGGGATATTTGCGATAAAGTGCAGATATCCCATCAGGGCATCAGAAAGCACGATGTCTCGCGCCTGACCCGTTACCGCCGGGTCGGTAAGCAATGCGACCCAGGTGGTAAATTGCGGCTGAAATCCGGCAATCGCCACCTCGGCTAACTGTTGCTGAAACGCTTTTACCGCATCTCGATTTTCCCACATCGGTTTCATTTCGCGAGCGGCATACAGCAATTCCAACTGGCTCATATAAACCGGCGTGAAGCCCGCGGGAAGTTGAGATTGTAATTTGGCGCGAGTGCTATCGACAGACACGCCCTCCGGCAGCGGTTGAATACCCGCCATGATAGCAGTCGCGGAAGATTGAACCTGCGGTTGCGGTAACGCTGTTGGCTGTTCACTGACGGACGCTGAGCTGTCGCCAGGGATCATTTCAGGCTCATCGGCCTGCGCATTGAACAGTGGAGCGAATGTTACGGCCAGGCACAAACTAATTGCCGACAGCCGACGACCACACATTTTATTAAGCAACATCCCTTGCCCCCTGTTTTCTTTATCATACTTTGAGTAGCCAGGCCGTATGCATTCCCCTTATGTTTTGCTGGGGTCGGACCTGTAAAACGCCAATACACGCTGAAGTATGACGAGCAAGCCTGCCACGAGTTAGGCTTACCTTTAGTATATAAACATCAAATAGTTTTTGCCTAACCTAATGTAAAGAAGTCTAAAGAAATTACACCAGGCATTATGTGCTTTTCAGAAAAGAAGAAGGCGGCTATTTAGCCGCCTTCTTACTTAACTTGCCTGCGAGGAAGCGTCTTCAGTTCCTGGCAGTGGCTCAGGTAACTGCGGGGCAAACCCACGCAGACCCACCACGTGAACGTGCTCGGTGTTCTGGAAGACTTTACGCACCAGTTTGTAGGTGGTGCCTTTCTCCGGGCTGATGTTTTCCGGCGCAGCGATAATCAGCTGCATCTGCAAACGCTCGCACAGTTCAAACAGGGTCGCGATAGAGCGGGCATCAAGTCGCGCAGCTTCATCAAGGAACAGCAGACGACAAGGCGAGATATCTTTCCCGCGCAGTCTGCGACCTTCATCTTCCCAGCTTTGTACAACCATCACCAGGATCGACATCCCGGTCCCGATCGCCTCACCGGTTGACAGTGCGCCAGATTCAGCACGCAGCCAGCCGTCTGAACCACGGTTAACCTCAACTTCCATTTCCAGATAGTTACGGTAGTCCAGCAGCTCTTCACCAATGGTTTGCGGCGTGCGTTGCCCCATATCAATCTGCGGATTCAGACGCTGATACAGCTTCGCCAGCGCTTCAGAGAAGGTCAGACGGTTGCTGTTAAACAGATCCTGATGCTGTTCATGCTGCTCGGAAAGTACGTCCAGCAAGGTGGCGTGGGTTTCACGCACGTTGACGTTCAGACGAACGCTATTTACCTGGCCAAACGATACGCTTTGCAGACCCTGGTTCAACATACGGATACGGTTTTGTTCGCGCTGAATCGTCTTACGAATGATGTTCGCCACGCTGCGGGAGCTGATCGCCAACTTCTGTTCACGCGAGGTTAATTCTTCCGTCAGACGGCTCAGTTCGATCTCCATCTGTTCAATCGCTTCCACCGGATCGTCGGTGCGAATAATATCCTGACGAATACGTTCACGCAGATGTTGATAAACCGCGACAAAGAACTGAATTTTACGTTCCGGGCGCTTCGGATCTTCAGACATGCGCAACACATCACGCAGGTGTTCGTTATCCGCCACCGCCAGACGCAGCGCGCCCAACGCCTTATCCGACATCGAACGCAGTTCATCGCCAGAAAGATACGCCAGCTCGCGACGGTGCAGACGGCGTTCAACGCCATTGTCTTTCACCATGCGCATGACCGCACACCAGCCGGCTTTCGCGGTGACCACCTGTTCGCGCATCTCAAAATAATCGCGTTCCAGTTTGCGCAATTTGCGAGTCAGGTTATCCATCTCCGCTTCGCAGAAGGTCAGCGCTTTTTCCAGTTGGTTACGGCGCGCACGGTTGTTACTGAGCTGCGCATGCAGTTCATCACGACGGATACGGGCACGCTCTTCCGCGCCGCTGTCAGCACGAACGCCGATATCCTGCAGTTCACGTTGTAAATCGTTGAGCAGTTCTTTTTTAGTGTCATAGGAGCTTTTCAGCGACGCCATGACCTGGTTGTACTGGCTTAACTGCGCGGCGTGGCTGCGCAGCGCTTCACGAGCGCGGGTACGTTCAGCTTCCGCCTGTTCCAGACGCTGGCGCAGTTTTTCGTTCAGATCGCTGTTTCCGCTCAGCATTTCGGCTGAATCGGAATAGCTAAAGTGCGCCCGGCGTTGTACGACCTCAGTCAGCGCAAACGCCTGCTGACGCGCATCACGCTGCATCTGCTGGGAATACGCGTAATCTTCCTTCAGTTGTTCAAACTGCTCAGGGTCATTTTGCAGAACCGAGACCATCGGTTCCAGTTTGGCTAACTGATTACCGTGCTGCTGCACAAAACGCGCCGCTTCCTGAGCTTCATCCAGACGCTCGCGAATTTCGTCCACGCGATCGGCCAGCGTGTCATCGGCCAGCAGATTTAAACGCGGCAGCAGGCGGTTCAGCGCAGAAACCCCCTCTTTCGCCTGTTCAAACTGCATACGGCTTTGCTGGTTATCATTTTCATGATTGGTCAGCGCACGCTCCAGCTCAACGCGGCGGCTGTTCAACTGACGAATTTCCGCTTCTGGATCGGCTTCAAACGCCACCGACAAATGGCTGCCGATAAAGCGGCTGAACGCCTGATGCAGGCGCTGGGTTTTCTGGACGTCAAAAGAGAGCGTGGCAAAACGTTCAGACAGCCCTTCACGCTCGGCATGCAGGGTTTCGATACGGCTTTCGCGCGCCGCACGACCAAAAATCGGCACCGTCGGGAAGCGGGAATAACGCCACTGACGTTCGGCGGTTTTCACCACCACCGCTTTTTCCAGCTCATCAACGCTGAAAACACTGTCATCAAACGACTGCGGATCCCCTTCGATAAAATAGAGATCTTCCGGACAATCCGTCAGGCCTTCAAGTTGTTCGGTAATCAGCGACAGATCCGGCACCACGATAGCATGGCGCGATGGACCGTACAGCGCGGAGAAGTACGGCGCATCTTCAAGGCTAACGTCGTCATAAATTTCTGACAGCAGCACGCCACCGAAGCGTTCCGCCAGCGCGTTCAGACGTTGATCTTCCGCCCCGCCCGGCTGACTTAAACGTTCAATTTCTTCATCAACCGCGTTTTTGCGCGCGCCAACTTCATCGCGCTCAACAATGGCCTCACGCTCGCGCTCCAGCAATTGCTGCAGATATTCGGTCACGTCCTGGCTTGAAGTAAACTCTTCGCCGCACTGTTCGCTAAGTTGATTCATGCTATTTTGCGCGGCCAGCCAGACCGGTGCGCGTTTCATCAAATGCTGGATACGCGACTGCAGCTGTTCCTGTTCCTGACGCAGCGTCATTCGCTGTTCGCTGGCGGACGATACGCTGTCCGACAAAGCGGCGATGCGCGCTTCCAGCTCCTGGTGCAGCGCTTCCAGCTCATCGATATCGAACTGTTTACCCTGACGCTTGCAGAATTCCGCCAGAAGACGTTCGGCGTCTTGCTGTTCGCGCAGACGCTGTTCCAGCTCGCTGAGTCGCATACGCAACGGCTGAACCTGTTCCGCCAGGTGACGCTGCTCAACACCTTCCCGCAGCAGTTCACGCGCCACGCTCCAGGCCTCACCACGCGCCAGTGGGCCGTTGATCGCCACCACCAGCTGATAAGCCTGTTCAAACTGACTGTGCGCGGTTTGCGCCACGCTCATTTTTTGTTCCAGCGTCAACAGTTTTTCTGTAGCTTCCTGCTCTTTGGCCTGGAAGGTTTCCAGCCATTCAGCAGCGCTGTCGGCTGTCAGATCCGGTAAGTGACACAGCTCTTTGGCCCGGCTTAACGCCTGAATTGCCTGGGCATACTGGATAGCTCGCGTTTGCTGGACATCCAGCGCCTGCTGGTAATCGGCAAGCTGACTTTTCAGCTCATCCACCTCCAGCTCAGCAGCTTCCGCGCGGGCTTCGTTTTCATCCTGGCGGTCAACGGCTTCCGCGACGACCTCATTTTGTTCTTCGAGACGGATCTGTAATTCCTCGAGATCCGCTTCATAGCGTTCAATTTTTTCTTGCTGACGCAGCGCGGTTTGCACCAGGTTGAGGTGATCGCTCGCGGCCTGGTAATCAGCCTCCAGATCGCCTTCCGCGCCATTATGCTCGCCCAGCTCGCGCGCCATATCTACGTGTTTATACTGCTCAGCAGCCAACTGCTTGCGTGAGGTATGCAGTTCACGACGATATTCCAGCGCTTTATCCAGATGAATACGGCGCTCGTTGGCATGGCGCATATAATCTGCTGCCACGTAGTTGGTCGCTTCGCTGATCAAATGCTTAAACAGATCGCGGTCAGACTGGGTTACGCGAATAGCTTCCAGCGTCATGCGGTTTTCACGCAGCGCGGCTTCCATATCCTGGAACGCTTTGCGCACGCCACCGTTTTCTGGCAGCAGGTAATCACGCAGTGAGCGAGTAATGGCGCTGGAGATACCGCCATACAGCGAGGCTTCAATCAGACGATAGAATTTACTACGATCGGACGCAGAGCGCAGACGACGGGCAATGATGCCCAGATCGAACATCAGCGAGTGATAATCCGTTATCGAGTTGAACTGCTTAAACTGCACGCCTTCCATCTCATCAAGCTTCTCTTTCAGCTCAGGGAGAGACAGGACGCGCGCCTGGCGTTCATTCAGCGTTTCCGTAACCAACTGGGTGGGCTGCACCGACATCGGCAGCCCCTGAATGGCAAACGGCTTGATATCCACTTTACGATCGCGACCGGCAACCTGTTGCAGACGAACGCCGACAACCACTCGCTGATGGCGGGAGTTGAGGACGTCAAGCATTGAGTAACAGACACCCGCTTTGAGCTTACCGTGCAGACCTTTGTCACGTGAACCGCTGGTCGCACCGGCTTCGGTGGTATTACGGAAATGCAGCAGGGTTAAATCCGGGATGAGCGCCGTAACAAATGCCGCCATGGTCGTGGATTTACCCGCACCGTTACCACCGGACAGCGTGGTAACCAGTTCATCCAGGTCGAACGTACGGGCAAAAAAACCATTCCAGTTAATCAGCGTAAGTGAGCGAAATTTACCGCGTTCAATCATTATTCTTCTTCTCCACTGTCCGGCTGATTCTCTTCGGGCTCATCGTTAAGCTGCAGGCGGTTTTCGACCGGCATCGCTTCGCCATCACGAATTAAGCGACGCTGGGCTTCACGCGGATCGTCACCGCTGCGCACGTCCGCGCCAAAGCGGAAGACCGATTCCGTAATACGGAATTTGCTGCTGTCGTGGCCCAGAAACCACACCATACCTAAGCGACGCAGACGGTTTAGCGAAGAACGTACCTTTTCCTGTAGCTTCTGACGGTCAACGTCCGAACCGGTTGAACGATTGTTCACCAGCTTCAGCAGTTTCGCTTCGTCCGCCAGCGTCAATAGCTCGTCGTACAACTCTTGTTGGGTAAAAATCCCTTCATTCGCCAGGCGTTCCGGGCTGAGATAGAGATAGCAAAGAATTTTACCCACCATCATATCCAGTTCGGACAGAACCGAACGCGGAATGAGCGTCGTTGAACGCGGGCGAAGATAGAAGAATCCTTCCGGCGCGCGGATCAGTTCCACGTTATAGCGGCTGTAAAATTCTTCAAAATACTCCTGAAAATCCATCAGGAAGGCATGATTATCCAGTTCATCCAGGCCGATATGTCGGCCCGAACGTAAGGCGCTATCCAGCGCCGGAAATAACGGATTCGCCAGCGCCTGCGCCAGCTTTACCGGCATCACTTGTTCAATATTTGTCAATGACATGCGCCTGTACCTTGGCTCCGTAATCATTAATCGGCTGCCATTTGGCTGGCAGTCCGGTGAAATCTGCTTGCGCTACGCCAAGACGTACCGCCTGATCGATAACAATACGCGCGACGTCGAAGTGACGCGCACGTGGATATTGCGCCAGATACTCGCGCACTACCAAACCGAGATCCAGTGGCGTTTGTCTGGATTTGTAGATAGCCAACTGTTCTTCGATAATCGCCGCCAGTTGCTCACGGATCTCGTTAAATTCTTCATATTCCAGATCTGTCGGAAGCTCACCGGTGACCTCTTCGTCACGCAGGACCATCTCTTCATCACGCATATCCAGCAGACGGTCGGCGTTGGCATAAGTCAGCGCCCACGGATCGTCAAAATAAGTCTGCACGGACTGGCGCAAACGCTGGGCAAAGACGCGGTTTTTATCCATATCAATCGCGGTACGGATAAACTTATGCACGTGACGATCGTAACCGATCCACAAATCAATAGACTGCTGACCCCAGCTGATAATGCGGTCGAGTTTGCTTTGTAAGTCAAACACCAGCCTGTCGACAAAATGCAAATCGTCATGCGTCATCGTGGCATCCTGGATGCGTAACAGGTTTGCCTGTAGCTTATCGCCAGCCGCTTCCAACGTATCCTGCAGTTCGCGCAGCGTCCCGGAAGTTTCAGAAAGCAGCAGTTCACAGCTGGAAATCGCCGCCCGCCAGTCTTTATTCAGCAACTGCGCGATATCGTCTTTCACTTGCTGCTGCTGTTCATCCATGATGCGCTGGGTGAGATCGATACTGTCAAAAATCTCCGCCACCGAATATTTCAGTGGCGCATAAACATTGCGATGCCAGTGGAACTCATCGCCACCTTCCTCTGCCGCATCCGCCGCGCGCTTCAATTCACCGGCCACAATCGACAACTGCATAGAAAGACGCAGTGTAGAGAATTCGCGTTGACGAATATAATAATCGGTGATGCCAATGCCGAGCGGCGTCAAACGATAAATCGCGTTTCCTTCTGCCTGCTCGCTGGTAAAGCGGTTCAGCAGACGTTGACGCACCATATCGTTGATCGCGTTGTTCGCGCGTACGCCAATGGTTTCGCTGGTTTGCTCAAACGCATCACTCACATGGCGGAACGCATCCACCAGCTCACCTTCACTCATCTCGCCGTCAAGTCGCTCGCCGTTCAGAGTGGCGACCGCCAGCAGGAACGAAAGTCTGTCTACCGGCAGAGAGATGGAGAAGTCATTTTTTCTGGCCCAGGCAACCAGTTCGGGGACTGTCTGGGAAAATTCACTCATAGGTTATCCTTGCATCTGCGGCTCGGGCCGGACTTTTAATCGCGGTGACATGAATATAGCGCCCAAGGCTGATATACGGTTCCTGGCGGCAATAGCGCGTTTCTAACTCAAGTAACATTTCGTAGTCGTCATGCTGTTTATGCTTATCCCGCAGATAATCATGAAACACACGGACGCCGGTTTTACTCGTTATCTGCCAACCGATCTCTTCCAGCCACTGGTAAACCTGCCCCGGATCGCGTGGGTAGTCCGGTGAAAGCGTACGCTTTTTACGTTTCGGCATCCCCACCTGCACATAGTCAAAGTTCCCTGCGACCATGTTATGCATCAACAGACCGTTAGCATTGTAGAACATTAACGACAGCGCGCCGCCGGGACGCAATACTGACCACAGCGTCTGTAATACGCTGACGGGATCCGTCACCCATTCCAGCACAGCATGAAACAATATCAGATCAACCGGGGTTTCCAAATGCGCAGTAACGTCCTGAGCGGCGCATTGTATAAAATGCATGTTTCCGCTCACACCTTTTGCCTCTGCCGCCTGTTTCGCACGGGCGATCATTTCGCCTGACAGATCGCATAATGTCACGAAGTGCCCACGTTGTGCCATCTTGATGGCCGTTTGCCCTTCACCACCGCCGGCATCCAGAATGTGCAATTTTTGCTCACCGAATGTCGCTAATAATCGATCCAAATCCTGCCAAAGGATAGCCTGTCTTAATTGACCTTTGGTGGTGCCGTAAATGTTACGGGAAAACTTCTCTGCAATGTCATCAAAATTGCGATCCCGCATCGGGCTCTCCACATGCTGGCTTTAGGGTGACTAAGTAAAACCGCTATTTTGTCACACCCACGCCGAGAATGAACCTTCCTGGTGTAATATCCCTGCAGATCCCCTGCTGTATGGTTAAAAAAGGAACCAAAAAGGATGCTTTTTACGCTGAAGAAAGTGATTGGCGGTATGATGCTGCCGCTTCCGCTGATGCTAACGATGATGGGTATTGGCCTGGCGCTGGTCTGGTTTAGCCGCTTTCAAAAAACAGGGAAAGTGTGTATCAGCCTGAGTTGGCTGGCGCTATTACTCCTGAGCTTGCAACCCGTCGCCGACAGCTTGCTGAAACCTATTGAGGATAGCTATCCCACCTGGCAGGATACGCAAAAAGTAGAATATGTTGTGGTGCTGGGCGGAGGATATACCTGGAACCCACAGTGGGCGCCGAGCTCAAACCTGATTAGCAATAGCCTTCCACGCTTGAATGAAGGTATTCGCCTATGGCGCGCGAATCCAGGGTCGAAGCTTATCTTTACCGGTGCCGCCGCAAAAACGAATAACGTTAGTACCGCGGAAGCTGGCGCCCGCGTAGCACAGTCGCTGGGGGTGCCGCCGGGTGACATCATCACGCTGGATCAACCCAAAGATACTGAAGAAGAAGCAGTGGCAGTAAAGCAGGCCATCGGCAACGCACCGTTTCTGCTGGTGACCTCCGCGTCGCACTTACCGCGTGCCATGATTTTCTTCCAGCAGGCCGGGCTACACCCGCTGCCAGCACCTGCCAATCAGTTAGCGATTGATTCCCCGCTTAATCCATGGGAGCGGGCAATTCCCTCGCCCGTCTGGTTAATGCACAGCGATCGTGTCGGATACGAAACGCTGGGACGCATCTGGCAGTGGCTGAAAGGAACGGAACATTGACAGAAATGTTGCCTCTTATCAGGCCTACAGATTCAGCGCAGAATTCCAGGCCGGATAGTCAGGCGAGCCACGGCAGCAGTGATTTTGTCGCCAGATCAAAGTTGGCACGATTAAAGCGTCCGGTATTGACCAGTTGCGCCACCTCATCCCATAACACATACAACCAGCGCCGCCAGATGAATGACTCCGCCACTGGCGCGCGTTGCAGATATTGCCAAAGCAGGCTCTCCGCCAGCGCATTGTCCATTAAGCGGAACAATTCATATTCTCTTGGCGCCCATAGCATCAAGCCCGGTCCCACCATCGCCAGAAGCTGATCGCTACGAGCATCTTTGAGCATGCTGCGTAAACTGAAATTGCCGTGGATCAGCACGCAGTTATCATTAAATCCGGCAAATAAGTCGGGTAAACATTCACGGGTGCGGAACAGAATCCGCTTGTCCTGCATCGTCAGCCCAGTATTGTTGAACTGATTCAACGTGCTCCACAATACCTCGACACGCTGGCGATACCAGGACGGCCAGATATTCTCTTGCGTGTTATCCACCGCTCCCACGCAGCCGCGGCTATCCTGCCGATGCCATGACAGCAACCCTTCTACGATTTGATCTTTTAAATGTTCCCAGCGCTCGGGCGTTCGGGCAGGCGCTTCCACCGGCACGCCGCGTAGACGCTCAAGCAAGAGCACATCAGGACCGGGATGCTCCTCATGCGTTAAGACGCCATAAATGACCGGCATACGTACCGTGCCACTGCGCGCCAGCATGGAGGTTTTCCATGCCAGCTGCTGCGCCATCCCCGGCGTGGTGAAACTTCTCGCCATCAGCGGCATCGGATTGCCCTGACTGTCGTACAATGACCACAGAGCGGTATCCACTTTTTCATTCACGCATTCAATACGACTGAGTTTTTCACCCAGCAGATGGCTGAGTTCGGCACGCAACTGTTCCATTTCAGATTGCCCTCATAAAAGCTACTGCTTTCATAATGAGCGTCGCGCAGACAGATGTCACCCGGATGAGATCAATTGATGAAAAGAAAAGCACAGGGAAAACGTAACGATACGACACTCCTCCCAAAAATACGCGGCATCATGGGGGGAGTGCCATGAGAAAAACTAACGCATTTCGGCGCGAACGCGCTCAAGATCCTCGGCAGTGTCTACGCCAGTACCCGGTACTTCTTTAGCGACGGCCACGTGAATTTTTTCGCCGTACCACAGCACACGCAGTTGCTCCAGCATTTCAATATGCTCAAGCGGGCTGGGCTGCCAGTTAACATAGCGGCGAATAAAACCGGCGCGATAACCGTAAATCCCCAGATGACGCAGGAAGGTATCGCCTACCGTTTCCAGGCTTTTGGCAAAACGGTCACGATCCCAGGGGATGGTTGCGCGTGAAAAATAGAGCGCATAGCCTTCGTTGTCCAGAACGACTTTAACCGCATTCGGATTAAATGCTTCTTCCGCACTATGAATGGGAGCCGCAAGGGTCGCCATGCCAACCTGGCGTTGCGCCAGATTTTCGGCCACCTGACGAATAATGACCGCTGGGATCATCGGCTCATCACCCTGAACGTTCACAATAACGGTATCATCGCTAAAGCCACATTTCTCGACGACTTCCGCCAGACGCTCGGTACCCGACTGGTGATCGGCCCGGGTCATGCAAACTTCCCCTCCCACCGCTTCTACCGCACGAGCGACATCTTCATGATCGGTGGCAACGATAATGCGCTCAGCGCCAGATTCACGCGCACGCTCCAGCACATGCACGATCATCGGCTTGCCGTTGATATCCAGCAGCGGCTTGCCCGGCAAACGTGTAGACGCATAACGCGCAGGAATAATGACCACAAAACTCATGATTTACTCTCATCCGCAGTCAGAACGCGGGCTTCAGTTTCCAGTAAAACGGGAATGCCATCACGCAGTGGGAAAGCAAGGTTATCCAGTTTACAAATCAGTTCCTGTTTTTCCTGGTTAAACCAGAGTTTGCCATTGCATACCGGGCAGGCAATGATTTCAAGCAGACGATGATCCATAGTTCCTCCAGATGGACCGGATTGTGAATCCGTAAATATTAACATAATCGCTTAACGGGCTGGGGCTATTTCCCAACCATGACGTGCGCCAGCAAATAAACCTTCAGGTTAGCGCCCCAGCGTCACGCGCGTTGCCTGCTGCCAACGGGCAAAATCATCAATCGCCTGGAACAACCCTTTTTGCAAAGTAACGCCAGGTTTGACCCCATCCTGTAACCATAGCGAAATCACCTCCAGCACACCTGTTTTACGGTGCATTTTGGCATCCATCCGCCCCACTAACTGTCCACGATGCAGCAACGGCAGGACAAAATAACCGTACTGACGTTTCGTTGCTGGCGTATAACATTCCAGCCGATAGCTAAAATCGAATAGCTGCTCTGCCCGTTTGCGATCCCAGACCACCGGATCAAACGGTGATAAAACCGTGCTATGCGTTGCCGTTAATTTCCCCCCCAGTGCCTGCTCAAGCTGCGGTTGAAGATCGCTATGCAACCACAGGGTTCCCAGCCCTTCAACGTCGACCGGGATAATTTGTTGCTGCTCCTTGCGCACATCACACCAGTTTTTTAACTCCGGGCGCTTCAGGCGATAGTAGTCTGCCAGCCACTGTTCGCGAAAAATCCCCAGACTACGGGCGCTGTTATCCAGCATGATAATTTCGGCTTCCTCTTGTGAAAGCCTGTCACGTTCATCATCCCAGTGCGGCATGACGCGATGGGTTAAATCATAGACTCGCTGGAAATTACGCCGCTCCACCACCATCACTTTCCCGGCAGTAAACAGTCCTTCAAGGTGTCGCTTATGCGGCTTCCATTCCCACCAGCCGTTGGCTCCCTTACGGGGATGTTCAAAATCGACTGAGCGTACCGGCCCGTTATGGTGGATATGCTGGAGCAACTGCTCAATCTCATGGGCATGTTCTGTCATCCACGCCGCTTTATATTTCCAGCCCATCTTCTCCGGCGTCAGCATGCGGTGGCGTATCAGCATAAAGTCACTGCGCGGCATAAAGCAGGCCTCGTGCGCCCAGTACTCCATCAGCTCACCCTGCCGTAGCGAGTCATCCAGCCATTGCGGGGAATAATCACCCAATCGACTGAACAGCACCAGGTAAGGACTACGCGCCACAATATTAATGGTATCGATTTGCAATAAAGACATGCGCGAAATGGTGGCAAGAATATCGGCAGGAGATGCCTGGCGGCGTGTTTTTTTCAGCAGCCCTTGGACGGCAAGATGAAGATGACGAGCATCCGTCAGAGAAAGGTGCGGCAACGACATTTATGACCTCATAAATGATTCGCTGCCGCAGCTTGAATCCGTTAGCGAGTCAGCGAGATTAAGCTATCCAGCAACATATCAGGCCGTTCGCCTGACAAATGTGCGTCCACGGGTAAATACCACCAGTTATCATCAGCAAATGCGCGGCATTTAACCGCATCTTTTTCCGTCATCACCAGCGTTTGCCCTGCGTCTGAAAACGCACTGACGTCACTGTAGGTCAGAGATTGATGATCTGCCAGCGCAATACATTTTTGTGGTTTGGCTCCGCACGCTTCAAGCGTGGCAAAAAAACGGGGCGGATGGCCAATACCCGCCATGGCAACAATATTGCTTAGCTTTGCCACATCACGACGTTCACCCGTGCGTAAATTAACGGCCAGCCCTGGTTCAAGTCGCATGGGGATTTCCCCCGGCTGCGGACTGCCACCGTTAACGATTGTCGCATCCACCGATTTAAGCCGACCTGCGCGTTCCCGCATTGGACCGGCCGGAAGCCACCAGCCATTGCCAAACCGACGTTCGCCGTCAATCACCACGATTTCAACATCTCGCGCCAGACGATAATGCTGTAGACCATCGTCCGTCACAATAATCTGCACATCATGATGCGCCAAAATGGCTTTTACCGCATCCGCTCTGTTCGGAGAGACCGCTACAGGCACGCCTGTACGCTGGTAGATGAGCACTGGTTCATCGCCCGCTTCTGCAGTCGTAGTATCTATTGTCAACAACAGCGGGTAAGCCGCGGCTTTTCCACCATAACCACGAGAAACCACGCCCACGCGGATACCACGTTGTTGTAGTCGTTCAACCAGCCAAATCACCACCGGCGTTTTACCGTTCCCGCCTGCGGTAAGGTTTCCCACTACGACTACTGGTACCGGCGCACGCCATGCGCGCTTGAGTCCAAGTTTGTAGCATAAGCGGATCCCCCCACTCACCAGACCATACAGCCAGGAGAGTGGAAGTAATAAGCGCCACAGCGGCGATTCACCAGACCAGATACGTGCGATCATTGACCAAATTGCATTTTGTGTAATTGCGCATACACGCCGCGTTGCTCAATCAGCTCGTTATGGGTTCCGCGCTCAACAATCACCCCGTCTTCCACCACGATGATTTCGTCCGCCTGCTCAATGGTAGAAAGACGGTGTGCAATGACCAGAGAAGTACGGTTTTTCTGTAGCTCATCCAGTGCAGCCTGAATCGCGCGTTCAGATTCAGTATCAAGAGCCGACGTAGCTTCATCAAGGATCAGGATCGGACTGTCACGCAGTAAGGCACGGGCGATAGCGATACGTTGACGCTGTCCGCCGGAAAGCAATACGCCGTTTTCACCAATCACCGTATCCAGACCATTATCCATCTTATTGATGAAATCCATGGCATAGGCCATCTGCGCCGCTTTTTCAATCTGCTCACGGCTGTATAAATCGGTACGCGCGTAGGCGATGTTATTCGCGACCGTATCGTTAAACAGGTGCACATTCTGCGAAACCAAAGCAACCTGATCGCGCAGGGATGCCAGGGTATATTCGCGCAGATCGTGTCCGTCCATCAGAATCTGCCCTTCATCGATATCGTAGAAGCGCGTGATCAGACTGGCGATGGTAGATTTACCTGAACCCGAACGACCAACCAGAGCGACGGTTTTACCCGCCGGAATATTCAGGTTGATGTTACGCAGCGCAGGGACTTCACGTCCCGGATAAGTAAAGGTCACATTGCGGAATTCCAGATCGCCGGTAGCGCGTTCGATAACGCGTTTACCTTCGTCTTTCTCCTGTTCGCTATCCAGAATCGTGAATAAGGTCTGGCATGCCGCCATACCACGCTGGAACTGCGCGTTGACGTTAGTTAGCGATTTCAACGGACGCATCAGCGCGATCATTGACGAGAAGACAACGGTAATGGTCCCTGCCGTCAGGTTTTCCATGACGCTTGGGAAACTGGCTGCATATAACACGAAGGCCAGAGCCAGAGACGCAATCAACTGGATGATAGGATCGGAGATAGAAGAGGCGGAAACCATCTTCATACCCTGTAAACGCATCTTGTTGCTGACTTTATCAAAGCGTTTAGTTTCGACTTCCTGCCCACCAAAAATCAGAACTTCTTTGTGGCCTTTCAGCATCTGCTCCGCACTGGTCGTAACCTGCCCCATGGTGTTTTGCATGTTTTTACTGATGCTACGAAAGCGCTTAGAAACCACACGAATCGCCACTGATACAATTGGCGCCAGTACTATCAGAATCAATGACAGCTGCCAGCTGTAATAGAACATCATGATGAACAGGCCAATAATTGAGGCCCCTTCACGTACCACGGTGATCAGCGCGCCGGAAGACGATGACGCTACCTGCTCTGAATCATAGGTAATACGTGACAGCAACGTACCTGTAGACTGTTTATCGAAAAAGGAGACTGGCATGCCCATCATGTGACCAAACAGGCGACGGCGCATGGTCATAACCACTTTGCCCGACACCCATGAGATACAATAGCTGGAGACATAGCTGGTTAAACCACGAACTATCATCAGCCCAATGACCACCAGCGGCATCCACAGCAGCACCGAGCGGTCAGTTTTACCAAAACCATCATCCAGTAATGGCTTGAGGAGCGATAACATGAAGGTATCGCTGGCCGCGTTAAGGACTAACGCTATACCCGCCACGATCAGACCCGATTTAAAAGGCGCTATGGTTGGCCATAGTCGGCGAAACGTCTGCCACGTAGAGAGATCTTTATCGTTATGCATTCAAAAAACCAGCATTTGTTAGAATAGCCGCATATTCTACCCGTTATCCTCCGACACGCCAAACCACTGATGATACCAACGGGGTAAAATCTGATCCCGCATGCTGCGCATTTGCCAGGTTTGTGGGTAAAAATCCAGCGTAATCTGCCCCTGATGTGGCGTGTCAAGCCATTGATAATCTTGTTGCCGATAGCGCCGCTTCACCTTCAAGGATGGCAGTCGCCAGGCATTGTAACGGGATGCCGAGGCCAACGCCGCCTGTCCGCCAACACGCTGAATCAGCGCCAGTGATGACGAAGTATTGCTGCCATGGTGTGGAACCTGCATAACGGTTGACTGCAGATGCGACCAGTAGTGACTTAGCATTTTTTGTTCAGCGGGAGACTCAATATCACCGGTCAGAAGAATACTCTGGTATCCGTCATCGACTTTAACCACGCAGGATTGGTTATTCCCCCGCGCTTTATTTCCGCGCAGGGGCCAGTGTGCACTGAACGTTAATCCTTGCCATTGCCAGCGTTCCCCGCGAAAACACGGGAGATGACCTTTCCAGCCTAGTGGGCTTCTTATCCATAAGAATGGCCACGCTTGTTGCAGCGAGCGCAACCCACCCCGGTGATCCATATGCTCGTGGCTTAAAATTATCCCTTCTGGCTTGAGGTTGTGCCAGCGTAACCAGGGAATGATCAATTGCTGCGCGCTATCTCCCTCAGGCCATGCCAGACCCGTATCATATAGAATCGCTTTCCCATTGCGGGCGATCACCATCGCCAGTCCCTGCCCGACGTCCAGCATATGCACTTGCCATGCATCCGTGCGTGGCGCCCGCCAGAGCGGTTCACTCAGCAAAAATAGCACTGTGAAACAAAGCATCGGTAGAGTACGCCAGGCATTCAGTCGCCATGCGATGAGCATCAGCCCAGGTGCCAATGCAAGCCATTGCCAGCGAGCATCTATATTGATCCAGCCCTGAGGCAGAGCATTAAGTCCCCAAAATAACAGCGCCAGAGAGCGATCGGCTAAATACCACAGTCCCGATTCCAGCCCTCCCAGACTGGTTAAATGCACCAGCATGCCGGCTAATATCAGCGGTACGGAAACAAACGTGACCAGCGGTACGGCAAATAAATTAGCCACCAATGAAGTCAGGCTGATGCCGTGAAACATCGAAATTTGCACAGGCAGAAGCAGAATCGTGATCCCCAGTTGCAGATGCGCTAGGGCCAGCAGTATGCGTCCAATGCGAGAGAGAGACCAGGCAGGTAAAGGTACCCACTGATACCAGAATATCAGCGCCGCGACGGCAAAAGCAGATAACCACAGACTCTGTGACAGAATAGCGAGAGGATCCGCCACCACGATGGCTGCGAGACAACAGACCCAGACCGACCATCCGCTCCACTGCCTGCCGCTTAGCTTCAGCGCCCCCCAGACCATCAGCGCGACTATCGTGCGCAATGCAGGAGGCTGAAGCCCCGTTAACCAGGCATAGAATGTCGCACAGATAATCCCGCCAACCAACGGAACCTGCCAGCAAATCCATTTGGTTGGCATAAAAAATTGTCCACCGCGAATCAGTCCTCCCGCCAGAAGTGCGGCAAACGCAATATGCAGCCCGGAGATAGCCATCAAATGCGCCGTGCCGGTATCACGCATAATGGCTTTTACCTCTTGTGACACGGACAGGCGCTCCCCCATTCCCAGACCCAGTATGACCTGCTGCCAGGGATAGTTGGCGAGCTGGATTTTCAACGAAGAGAGATACTTCGAACGTAAGCTACATTGTGGCGCGATGACCGAAGCCTGCAAGAACCGTCCCGTCAGCGGCTGATGCTGTGCTAACGCATAACGTTGACTGTCAAATCCCCCCTCGTTCAATTGGCCGTGTACGGCGCGAACTTTAAGCGTCATCGCCCATGTCTGGCCCGCGCAAACGTCGCCGGGCAGGTACTGCCCATACAGAACAATTCCTTGCGCTGGAAAGATTCGCCGCCCCTGCAGGTGCGTGATCTGACCGTAGTGCGTAGTCATATTGTCGGTTCCGGTTATGCGCACGATTGCCTGCTGATTTTTAGCAGGAAGCGTATTACCCGCCCAAAGCGCATCTTTCGCCGCCATTATTCCCCAAAGAAAAAACAGCACGGTTAATCCGGCGAGACGCATATGTTTGTGGGGAAAAAGACAGAGCAGGCATGCCAGACAAAATACAACGCCGATGCTCAGCATTTCAGGCAGCGCGGGTAATAGCATCAGAGGGAGAATGCCGCACAATGCACACGTACTCACCGTTGTTATTTTCATCAATACCTCCCTGTTGCGGGAAGTGTGCAGTAATACTCAACGGTTGTCTGGCGACAATTTACTGTTATACGGCACGCGTTCCGCTGATATTTAGCAGCGGATGTAACGTGCGAATTAACTGGGATGAGGATTCCAGTATGAACCTGCAGAAATGAAAAAAGCACCCATACAGGTGCTTTTCTCGGCGTTAAGTCTCGCTAAAAACTTAACCGTAAATATTGGCGCGATCGCGCAGTTCTTTACCTGGTTTAAAGTGCGGAACGTATTTCCCTTCCAGATCCACTTTATCGCCGGTCTTCGGATTACGTCCGGTGCGAGGTGCGCGGTAATGCAAAGAGAAGCTGCCGAAACCGCGGATTTCAATACGCTCGCCCTGCGCAAGAGTCGAGGCCATATGTTCCAGCATCTCTTTTACTGCATCTTCAACCGCTTTCGCGGGAATATGAGGTTGCTGGGTTGCAAGTCTTTCAATCAATTCTGACTTGGTCATGATTCCTCCGGTTCCTTAAAGGCATAATTAGCTGCTGCATTGATTAAGGGCGGCCGTAGCCGCCCTTTGTCATTGATTACAGGACGAATCCTGTAATCTGTCAAGCTACTCGTCACCCTTTGTGCTGTTAACGGCACAAAGGATTTAGAGAACTCGATATTACTCGCCTTTAGCTGCTTTGAAAGCTTCAGCCATTGCGTTGTTAGAGAAGTTTGCATCTTCCTGTTTGTTAACAGTCGCGATTGCATCTTTCTCATCAGCTTCGTCTTTAGCACGAACAGACAGGCTGATTGCACGGTTCTTACGATCAACGCCGGTGAATTTAGCTTCAACGTCGTCGCCTACGCTCAGAACCAGAGTTGCATCTTCAACGCGGTCACGGGAAGCTTCAGAAGCGCGCAGGTAACCTTCAACGCCGTCAGCCAGTTCTACGGTTGCGCCTTTGGCGTCAACTGCAGTGACTTTACCGTTTACGATTGCGCCTTTCTTGTTCAGTGCAACCCAGTTGTTGAACGGATCTTCTGCGAGCTGTTTAACGCCCAGAGAGATACGCTCACGCTCTGCGTCAACCTGCAGAACAACTGCTGCGATTTCGTCGCCTTTTTTGTATTCACGTACTGCTTCTTCGCCTGCAACATTCCAGGAGATGTCAGACAGGTGAACCAGGCCGTCGATGCCGCCGTCCAGGCCGATGAAGATACCGAAGTCAGTGATAGACTTGATTTTACCTTCAACACGGTCGCCCTTGTTGTGGGTTTCCGCGAACTGCTGCCATGGGTTGTTTTTGCACTGCTTCAGACCCAGGGAGATACGACGACGTTCTTCGTCGATATCCAGAACCATAACTTCCACTACATCGCCAACGTTAACAACTTTGGACGGGTGGATGTTTTTGTTGGTCCAATCCATTTCGGAAACGTGAACCAGGCCTTCAACGCCTTCTTCGATTTCAACGAAGCAGCCGTAGTCGGTCAGGTTGGTCACGCGACCGGTCAGTTTGGTACCTTCCGGATAACGCTTAGCGATAGCTACCCATGGATCTTCGCCCAGCTGTTTCAGGCCCAGAGATACACGAGTACGCTCGCGGTCGAACTTCAGCACTTTAACAGTGATTTCGTCGCCAACGTTTACGATTTCGCTCGGATGCTTAACGCGTTTCCATGCCATGTCGGTGATGTGCAGCAGGCCGTCAACGCCACCCAGATCAACGAATGCACCGTAGTCAGTGAGGTTCTTAACGATACCTTTAACTTCCATGCCTTCCTGCAGGTTTTCCAGCAGCTGATCGCGTTCTGCGCTGTTTTCGGATTCGATAACGGCACGACGGGAAACAACAACGTTGTTACGCTTCTGATCCAGCTTGATGACTTTGAACTCAAGCTCTTTGCCTTCCAGGTGCAGCGTGTCGCGGACCGGACGAACGTCTACCAGGGAACCCGGCAGGAACGCGCGAATACCATTCAGCTCAACAGTGAAGCCACCCTTGACTTTGCCATTGATAACACCAGTAACGGTTGCAGCTTCTTCGTAAGCTTTTTCCAGCGTGATCCAAGCTTCGTGACGTTTAGCTTTCTCACGGGACAGCAGGGTTTCACCGAAGCCGTCTTCTACTGCATCCAGAGCAACGTCAACTTCGTCACCAACCTGGATTTCCAGCTCGCCCTGGGCGTTTTTGAACTGCTCTGCCGGAATGGCGGACTCAGATTTCAGACCAGCGTCAACCAGTACTACGTCTTTGTCGATAGCAACAACAACACCACGAACGATGGAACCCGGACGGGTTTCGATTTCTTTTAAGGATTCTTCAAACAGTTGAGCAAAAGATTCAGTCATGTTTAATCTTCAGGTTTCATATTTAACGTCCACCTGGCTCCATGCCGGATGGGGTTGTTTAACATACCCGCTGTCAGTCCATTGCAACGGGGGTACTGCAAATTCGGTCGCACTTAAGCGAGTGCCAGTTTTTGGCGCGCATATTGTAACGCTTTTTCAATCACTTGCTCAATGCTTAATCGGGTTGAATCCAAAACTAAAGCATCAGCAGCAGGAATCAGCGGCGCTACAGCACGATTACGATCGCGGTAATCGCGTTCTTCGATCTCGGCCAAAAGGCGTTCAAAGTTAACACTAAAGCCCTTCTCCTGCAACTGTAGCATACGTCTATGCGCACGTTCGTGCGAGGAGGCGTCCAGAAAAATTTTCACCGGCGCATCCGGGAACACGACGGTCCCCATATCGCGTCCGTCGGCAATCAGGCCTGGCGCTTCGCGAAATGCGCGTTGACGACGTAGAAGCGCTTCGCGCACGCGGGGAAAAGCAGCCACCTGGGATGCGGCATTCGCCACTTCCTGAGTGCGGATTTCGCCGCTAACATCTTCACCCTCCAGAATGACTTCCAGGTTGCCGTCCGTTGAGATAAAACGCACATCCAGATGTGAGGCAAGCGGTACCAGAGCATCTTCAGAGGTGACATCAACATGGTGATGTAACGCTGCGAGCGCCAGTACGCGATAGATCGCGCCTGAATCTAACAGATGCCATTGCAATGCTTCCGCCATTGCTTTGCACAAGGTGCCTTTACCTGCACCGCTTGGGCCATCAATGGTAATAACCGGGGCAATTGCCGTCATCTTTTTCTCCTTAAACGGGCATACGTTAACGTGAACGCCGCGCATTATACGCGCCAACGGCAACGATCGTTATCTTTGTGTGAAAAATGCAGAATCATTGAAGCTGAGTGTAGAAGAAATAGACAATCAGGGATGACAGAATGTGCCGCACCTGATAGTGCGGCAATAAAATCAGGCCGGCGCGCTAATACGCGCCAACTGTTCGAAATAATCCGGGAAAGTTTTGGCGGTACATTTGGGGTCAAGAATGGTGACAGGGGTATCAGACAGCGCCACCAGCGAGAAACACATCGCCATACGGTGATCGTTATAGGTTGCGATATCCGCAAACTTCAGCGTCGCTGGTGGTGTGATGCGGATGAAGTCATGCCCCTCTTCAACTTCCGCGCCCACTTTGCGTAATTCCGTCGCCATCGCAAACAGACGGTCGGTCTCTTTGACGCGCCAGTTGTAGATGTTGCGTAGGATTGTGGTGCCTTTAGCAAACAGCGCGGTCGTGGCAATAGTCATCGCCGCGTCGGGAATATGGTTCATATCCATATCCACAGCGTTCAGTTCACCGTGAGTACAGGCAATAAAGTCATCGCCCCAGGTAATGGTCGCGCCCATTTTTTCCAGTACATCAGCGAAGCGAATATCGCCCTGCATACTGTTGCGGCCAATGCCAGTGACTTTCACTGTACCGCCTTTAATGGCGCCCGCCGCGAGGAAGTATGAAGCAGAAGAAGCATCGCCCTCAACCAGATAGGCGCCCGGTGACTGATACTGCTGCTGCCCCTGCACAACAAAGCGCTGGTAGTTCTGATTCTCAATTTCAACACCAAACGTCTTCATCAGATTCAGGGTGATATCAATATAAGGTTTGGATACCAGCTCGCCCTTAATGACGATCGTCGTATCTTGCGGTGCCAACGGTGCAGTCATCAGTAGCGCAGTGAGGAACTGGCTGGATACGCTGCCGTCCACCTCAACCTGACCACCGCTAAAACCACCGCGCAGACGAAGCGGAGGATAGTTTTCCTGCTCCAGGTACTCAATGCTGGCCCCCCCCTGGCGCAACGCATCAACCAGATGGCCAATCGGACGCTCCTTCATGCGCGGTTCGCCCGTCAACACGATGTCATTACTGCCCAGACACAGCGCAGCGGCCAGTGGACGCATAGCGGTTCCGGCATTGCCAAGAAACAGTTCCACTGCCCCTTCGGCATGTAATGCGCCACCGTTGCCGATAATCTCGCAGCGGGTGCGATCGGCGGAAAGGGTATAGCTAATCCCTAACGCATTCAGTGCATTGAGCATATGACGGACATCGTCGCTGTCCAGCAGGTTGGTCAGAACAGTGGTGCCATTTGCTAATGCGGCCAGCAGCAAAGCGCGGTTAGATACACTTTTGGATCCAGGCAGATTGATGGTGCCATCCACCCGCGCAATGGGTTGTAACGTCAGGGATTCCATGAAACTCAACTCTCAAAACAGATATAAAAACCCCACAGGCGGGCTGTGGGGATGAAAAGTACAGCAGATTAACCGCGGCGGCGTTCGAAATCGACCATGAAATCGGTCAGTGCTTTTACGCCTTCAAGCGGCATCGCATTATAGATAGACGCACGCATACCGCCGACCACACGATGGCCTTTCAGTGCATGCAGCCCCGCAGCGAAAGACTCCTCCAGGAAGAGTTTATCCAGGGCGCTGTCAGCCAGTTGGAACGGGACGTTCATACGTGAACGGTTCGACTTCGCGACATCGTTACGATAGAAGTCGCTGTTGTCGATCACGCCATACAACAGCTCTGCTTTTTGCTGGTTAATTTTATCCATCGCACTAACACCGCCCTGCTCTTTCAGCCACTTAAAGACCAGACCAGACAGATACCAGGCAAAGGTTGGCGGCGTATTGAACATGGAATCGTTGTCATTCAGCACGGTATAGTCGAGGATTGACGGGCATGAGACATGCGCTTTGCCCAGTAAATCTTCACGGACGATGACAATCGTCAGACCGGCCGGGCCGATATTTTTCTGTGCCCCGGCATAAATTACGCCATAACGACTAACGTCAAGCGGTGCGGAAAGAATGGTGGAGGACAGATCCGCCGTGACCACAACGTTGCTGGCAAAATTCGGCGTTTCATCGATCGCAATGCCATCGATGGTTTCGTTCGGGCAATAGTGCAGGTATGCCGCGTTATCAGAAAGTTGCCATTCACTCATCGGCTTAACAGCACGCAGGCCGTCCACGGTGACTTTGGCATCAATAACGTTTGGCGTGCAGTATTTTTTCGCTTCTTTAATTGCGCTGGCGGCCCAATAACCGGCATCGACGTAATCCGCGGTGGTTTTATCGCCCAGAATATTTAACGGGATACCCGCGAACTGCCCGCGACCACCGCCATGGCAGAACAACACTTTATAGTTGGAGGGGATGCTGAGAAGATCGCGAAAATCCTGCTCTGCTTCCTCTGCAACCTGGATAAACTCTTTACCCCGGTGGCTAATTTCCATTACCGACGTGCCAAGACCGTTCCAGTCGCGAAGATCCTGTTGAGCCAGTTTAAGTACTTCCGCCGGTAGCATTGCCGGACCTGAACTAAAATTGAAGACCTGAGCCATTTCCCCTCACCACGTTGTGTTGTTATCCAATCAACATCCTGTCATTGACGATAATCCTGCGACAGACATTGGGTATAAGTTATTCCTGTGGATATCGGTTTTATCATTCAGTGACACGCGCCGCAATGGGTAAAACTGGCTGGGGTAAAAATGAGTCATCGATCACACAACAGAATCTATCGGATTGACGGACAAAAACCGATATTTTCGCTGTCAGGTGACCCGTTTTGCCCGACTGGCCTTCGACCATTCTGGATTTGCGCAGCGCGGACATAATTGATGATCCCCCGCGCTCATTTGCACCACTTCACTACACCGTACACATGCATAGTCGCCTGTTTCAGGCACCACCTTAAATCGCTGTGTACAATGTTTAGGCAGGATACTGAGTCCCGGTTTTACGTCTTCATCGGCAAAGAAGTAAACGCTGATCTGCCCATTCGTCTCCAGAATAGCGAGTTTCACCTGCCCCAGTTGCTCTACGCCGTTCAAACGCAGCTCCATAAAGAATTCGAATTCCGTCATATTGGCGCGATTAAGCTTTGACCATGACAATTCACCGTCTTCAATGATGACCACTGGCTTGCCTTCCAGTAGATCTTCCAGCTTTTCGCTGTGTGACATCAGCCACATGACAAGACGATAAAGCAGCGCCAGGGTAATAAAAACCACCAGCACCGGAATCATCGGCACATCGTCATAAAACGCAACATCGCCCGCCGCAGAGCCCAGCGTAAGAATAATCAGCACTTCAAAAAGCGACATCTGCCGTACGCCACGCCGCCCTGTAAGCTTTAAAAACAGAAAAACCAATATAAAGGTATAGAGACTGCGCAGCGCAACCTCACCAAGAAACTCCATTGGCACCTTATCCAGTGCCATACGCTGTAAATCGAATGCTTTCATTTTGTGCTCTTAACATTGTTGACTGTGTGAAAGCATAGCCAATAGTTTTATTTACGCCTGGGCTCCGGCGGCGATAGCGCCGTTCATTGAAAACCCGTATCATTGCGCGCTTTCCGTACGACAAAAGTGATTTTCATGACGCAAACATTTATTCCCGGCAAAGATGCCGCTCTGGAAGACTCCATCGCTCGCTTCCAGCAAAAATTACTCGACCTTGGTTTTCAGATTGAAGAAGCCTCATGGTTGAACCCTGTGCCTAACGTTTGGTCTGTGCATATTCGCGACAAAGAATGCGCGCTATGCTTTACCAATGGTAAAGGCGCGACGAAAAAAGCGGCGCTGGCCTCCGCGCTGGGTGAATATTTTGAGCGTCTGTCTACGAACTACTTCTTTGCGGATTTCTGGCTGGGCGAAACCGTCGCCAACGGCCCGTTCGTGCATTATCCGAACGAAAAATGGTTCCCGCTGACGGAAGACGACGACGTGCCGGAAGGTCTGCTGGATGCGCGTCTGCGCGCGTTTTACGATCCAGAGAACGAATTGACCGGAAGCATGCTTATCGATCTGCAATCCGGTAATGAAGATCGTGGCGTCTGCGGCCTGCCGTTTACCCGTCAATCTGATAACCAGACCGTCTATATTCCGATGAATATTATCGGCAACCTGTACGTTTCTAACGGCATGTCTGCGGGTAACACGCCTAATGAAGCGCGCGTTCAGGGCCTGTCTGAAGTCTTTGAACGTTATGTGAAGAACCGCATTATCGCGGAAAGCATTAGTCTGCCGGAAATCCCGGCCGAGGTGATGGCGCGCTACCCGGCGGTAGTGGAGTCTATCGCCAAACTGGAAGCGGAAGGTTTCCCGATTTTCGCCTACGATGGCTCGCTGGGCGGCAAGTACCCGGTGATTTGCGTTGTCCTGTTCAACCCGGCCAACGGTACCTGCTTTGCGTCCTTCGGCGCGCACCCGGATTTCGGTGTTGCGCTGGAGCGTACCGTTACCGAACTGCTGCAGGGTCGTGGTTTGAAAGATCTTGATGTCTTCACCCCGCCGACCTTCGACGATGAAGAAGTGGCTGAACACACTAACCTTGAAACCCACTTCATTGATTCCAGCGGTCTGATCTCCTGGGATCTGTTCAAGCAGGATGCTGATTATCCGTTCGTTGACTGGAATTTCTCCGGCACTACGGAAGAAGAGTTCGCCACCCTGATGGCCATCTTCAAGCAAGAAGATAAAGAAGTGTATATCGCCGACTACGAACATCTGGGGGTATATGCCTGCCGCATTATCGTTCCGGGCATGTCTGACATCTATCCGGCTGAAGATCTGTGGTTAGCCAACAACGCAATGGGTGCCCATCTGCGCGAAACAATCCTCTCTCTGCCTGGCAGTGAGTGGGATAAAGAAGACTATCTCAATCTGCTCGAGCAACTGGATGAAGAAGGTTTTGACGACTTCACCCGCGTACGCGAACTGCTTGGTCTGGCGACCGGTGCGGATAACGGTTGGTACACTCTGCGCATTGGCGAGCTTAAAGTGATGCTGGCGCTGGCCGGTGGTGACCTGGAGCAAGCGCTGGTATGGACAGAATGGACGATGGAATTCAACGCCTCCGTGTTTAGCGCTGAACGTGCAAACTACTACCGTTGCCTGCAAACGCTGCTGCTATTGTCGCAGGAAGAGGAGCGTCAGCCGCTGCAATATTTGAACGCGTTTGTCCGCATGTACGGCGCCGATGCGGTTGAAGCGGCAAGTGCGGCATTGAGTGGTGAAGCCGCATTTTATGGTCTTCAACCAGTAGACAGCGATCTGCACGCGTTCCCGGCGCATCAGTCTCTGCTGAAAGCCTATGAAAAACTGCAGCGCGCGAAAGCAGCGCACTGGTCAAAATAGTGCCAAACAGCCTGCGTTAAGTAGGCTAAATGTATTGTCTGGGCTATATTACGGGGCGCTTTAAGCGCCCTGTTTTTTATTTTGGTCAAATCAAAAAATAAATGTAAAAGCAAGGTTAAATATTAGTGGTTGATATTAAAAAAAATAGCTTATTAATGTGGCTTTTTATCTCAATTACTCCATATTAATTAACCGTCCAACAGGAGGCTGAAAGAAAAAATTCAACTCACTTTATAATTTTTAAAATTTATTTTTATTTTGATAATCAACAAGTTACTCCGTAATCGCATAAAAACCATGCGTCTTGCGGGCCTATAAGCCAGGCGAGATATGATCTATATCAAATTCTCATCTATAATGCTTTGTTAGTATCTCGTCGCCGACTTAATAAAGAGAGAGTTAGTGTGAAAGCTGACAACCCTTTTGATCTTTTACTTCCTGCTGCAATGGCCAAAGTTGCCGAAGAAGCAGGCGTCTATAAAGCAACGAAACATCCGCTTAAGACGTTCTATCTGGCAATTACTGCCGGTGTATTCATTTCAATTGCCTTTGTTTTCTATATCACCGCCACTACCGGTACCGGTACTATGCCCTTCGGCATGGCAAAATTAATAGGTGGTATCTGCTTTTCCCTGGGGTTGATTCTTTGTGTTATCTGCGGTGCAGACCTCTTCACCTCAACCGTACTGATTGTTGTTGCTAAAGCCAGTGGTCGTATTACCTGGGGACAGTTGGCTAAAAACTGGCTTAACGTTTATGTCGGCAACCTGATTGGCGCCCTGATCTTCGTGTTACTTATGTGGCTTTCCGGCGAGTATATGACCGCCAACGGCGCGTGGGGACTCAACGTCCTGCAAACAGCCGACCACAAAGTGCATCATACTTTTGTTGAGGCGGTAAGCCTCGGTATTCTGGCTAACCTGATGGTGTGTCTGGCCGTATGGATGAGCTACTCAGGTCGCAGCCTGATGGACAAAGCGTTTATCATGGTATTACCGGTCGCAATGTTTGTTGCCAGCGGTTTTGAGCACAGTATCGCAAACATGTTTATGATCCCTATGGGTATTGTAATACGCGATTTCGCCACCCCGGAATTCTGGACCGCTGTCGGTTCTTCTCCGGAGAATTTTTCTCACCTGACCGTGATGAATTTCATCACCGATAACCTGATTCCGGTTACGATCGGTAATATTATCGGCGGCGGTTTGTTGGTCGGGTTGACATACTGGGTCATTTACCTGCGTGGTAACGATCATCATTAATCTGTTGATGCTCATTACACGCAGTAAATAAAAAATCCACTTAAGAAGGTAGGTGTTACATGTCCGAGCTTAATGAAAAGTTAGCCACAGCCTGGGAAGGTTTTACCAAAGGTGACTGGCAGAATGAAGTAAACGTACGTGACTTCATTCAGAAAAACTACACTCCGTATGAGGGTGACGAGTCCTTCCTGGCTGGCGCTACTGACGCGACCACCAAGCTGTGGGACAGCGTAATGGAAGGCGTTAAACAGGAAAACCGCACTCACGCGCCTGTTGACTTTGACACCTCCGTTGCTTCTACCATCACTTCTCACGACGCTGGCTACATCAACAAAGCGCTGGAGAAAATTGTTGGTCTGCAGACTGAAGCTCCGCTGAAACGTGCGATCATTCCGTTCGGCGGCATCAAAATGGTTGAAGGTTCCTGCAAAGCGTACAATCGCGAACTGGACCCGATGCTGAAAAAAATCTTCACCGAATACCGTAAAACCCACAACCAGGGCGTATTCGATGTTTATACCAAAGACATTCTGAACTGCCGTAAATCCGGTGTTCTGACTGGTCTGCCAGATGCGTATGGCCGTGGCCGTATCATCGGTGACTACCGTCGCGTTGCGCTGTACGGTATCGACTTCCTGATGAAAGACAAATACGCACAGTTTGTTTCCCTGCAGTCTGACCTGGAAAACGGCGTAAACCTGGAAGCGACTATCCGTCTGCGTGAAGAAATCGCTGAACAGCACCGCGCGCTGGGTCAGATCAAAGAAATGGCAGCGAAATATGGCTGCGATATCTCTGGTCCGGCTACCAACGCTCAGGAAGCTATCCAGTGGACTTACTTCGGCTACCTGGCCGCGGTTAAATCTCAGAACGGCGCAGCAATGTCCTTCGGTCGCGTATCTACCTTCCTGGATGCATACATCGAACGTGATATCAAAGCAGGCAAAATCACTGAACAAGACGCTCAGGAAATGATTGACCACCTGGTCATGAAACTGCGTATGGTTCGCTTCCTGCGTACTCCGGAATATGATGAACTGTTCTCCGGTGACCCGATTTGGGCAACTGAATCTATCGGTGGTATGGGTGTTGATGGCCGTACTCTGGTTACCAAAAACAGCTTCCGCTTCCTGAACACCCTGTACACCATGGGTCCTTCTCCGGAGCCGAACATCACCGTTCTGTGGTCTGAAAAACTGCCTCTGAACTTCAAGAAATTCGCCGCTAAAGTGTCCATCGACACCTCTTCTCTGCAGTACGAGAACGATGACCTGATGCGTCCGGACTTCAACAACGACGATTACGCTATCGCTTGCTGCGTAAGCCCGATGGTTGTTGGTAAACAAATGCAGTTCTTCGGTGCGCGTGCAAACCTGGCGAAAACCATGCTGTACGCAATCAACGGCGGCGTTGATGAAAAACTGAAAATGCAGGTTGGTCCTAAATCTGAACCGATCAAAGGCGACGTTCTGAACTTCGACGAAGTGATGGACCGCATGGATCACTTCATGGACTGGCTGGCTAAACAGTACGTCACCGCGCTGAACGTTATCCACTACATGCACGACAAGTACAGCTACGAAGCCTCTCTGATGGCGCTGCACGACCGTGACGTTATCCGCACCATGGCGTGTGGTATCGCTGGTCTGTCCGTTGCTGCTGACTCCCTGTCTGCAATCAAATATGCGAAAGTTAAACCGATTCGTGACGAAGACGGTCTGGCTATCGACTTCGAAATCGAAGGCGAATACCCGCAGTTTGGTAACAACGACTCTCGTGTAGATGACATGGCGGTTGACCTGGTAGAACGTTTCATGAAGAAAATTCAAAAACTGACTACTTACCGTAACGCTATCCCGACTCAGTCTGTTCTGACCATCACCTCTAACGTGGTGTATGGTAAGAAAACGGGTAACACCCCAGACGGTCGTCGTGCTGGCGCGCCGTTCGGACCGGGTGCTAACCCAATGCACGGTCGTGACCAGAAAGGTGCTGTTGCCTCTCTGACTTCCGTTGCTAAACTGCCGTTTGCTTACGCTAAAGATGGTATCTCTTATACCTTCTCTATCGTTCCGAACGCACTGGGTAAAGACGACGAAGTTCGTAAGACTAACCTGGCAGGTCTGATGGATGGTTACTTCCACCACGAAGCGTCCATCGAAGGTGGTCAGCACCTGAACGTGAACGTCATGAACCGTGAAATGCTGCTGGATGCGATGGAACATCCGGAAAAATATCCGCAGCTGACCATCCGCGTTTCTGGCTACGCAGTACGTTTTAACTCCCTGACTAAAGAACAGCAGCAGGACGTTATTACTCGTACTTTCACTCAGACCATGTAATTGGTTTTGACTGAAATCGTACTTTAAAAAGCGTACAATAAAGGCTCCACGTAAGTGGGGCCTTTTTAATAGCCTGCTTTGGCTGCTATCTATACTTATGGATAGCAGCCAAAACAGACTCGACACAGTTAATAACTGTGCACTAACACAGGCCCCGGATGGGCCACATCTGGAGAAACACCGCAATGTCAGTTATTGGTCGCATTCACTCCTTTGAATCCTGTGGCACTGTAGACGGCCCGGGCATCCGTTTTATTACCTTCTTCCAGGGCTGCCTGATGCGCTGCCTGTATTGCCATAACCGTGACACATGGGATACGCACGGCGGTAAAGAAGTCACTGTCGACGAATTAATGAAAGAGGTGGTGACCTATCGCCACTTTATGAACGCATCCGGCGGCGGCGTGACGGCGTCTGGCGGCGAAGCTATCCTGCAGGCTGAGTTCGTACGTGACTGGTTCCGCGCTTGTAAAAAAGAAGGTATTCATACCTGTCTGGATACCAACGGTTTTGTTCGCCGCTACGATCCGGTGATCGATGAGCTGCTGGAAGTCACCGACCTGGTCATGCTCGACCTCAAACAGATGAACGATGAAATCCATCAGAATCTGGTCGGCGTATCTAACCATCGTACGCTGGAGTTCGCGCGTTACCTGTCAAACAAAGACATCAAAGTGTGGATCCGCTATGTTGTCGTACCTGGCTGGTCTGATGACGATGACTCCGCACACCGCCTCGGCGAATTTACCCGCGATATGGGTAACGTTGAAAAAATTGAGCTGCTGCCTTACCACGAGCTGGGCAAACACAAATGGGTGGCAATGGGCGAAGAGTACAAACTGGATGGCGTCAAACCACCGAAGAAAGAGACCATGGAGCGCGTAAAAGGCATTCTCGAGCAGTATGGTCATAAAGTTATGTATTAAGTCTCCAGGTGGGTAACAAACCTGTTACCCACCTAACGCCTTCTTAATGCCCTCTTCTCGCCAGCAGCGGGAAAATCAATCCCAACCCGACCAGTACCTGTTCGTATTCTGTTAAAACAGGTCAAATATGCGCGATAGAATTGGGCGTGTGGCCCGTCTTGCGCAGCAGCATCAGTAAATAAATAAACGATACGCTGGCAATCATGATAAACAGCAAGCTATCTGAATAATTCTGCATCAGCATAGCGGTAAACGACGGGCCAAGCAGACTGCCAACGGTATAGCTTAATAGCAAAGCCTGATTCATGGCCACCAGTTGATGATGTTCCACCTTTTCACAGGCCCATGCCATCGCGACCGGATAGAGAGTAAAACCTGCCGCACCCAACATAAATAATGCGGGGGCCATCGCCGCCTGATTCAGCATAGCAATACTCCCGACGATAACCACAAAGACCTGGACGCGTAAAACCAGCAGGCGTCCCAGTTTGTCCGCCAGGCGGCCAATCGGCCATTGCCCCAGAATACCGGCGCTAACCAAAACTGCCATCCAGAAACCAATGCTGGCATTGCTCACTCCCTGATGGTTCAGATACAGCGGCATCAGGCCGTACAAAGAGCCCAGAACAATCCCGGAAATAATGCAGCCATTAACGCCCAGACGCGCCTGTCGCAGCTTCAGCATCGATACAATAGGGGTGGAGTGCTGTTCATTACCCTGCTGATTGGCAATCCGCGTAAAGAGCAGCGGCAGAACCCCAGCCAGGATGGTTCCCGTCACCCACGGCAGCACGTTCATCAGTTCTGTTGATACTTTACTGACCAGCAATTGCCCTAAAAACGTCCCCACGTAATAGATCATCATATAGGCGGCAAGCAAACGTCCGCGATTGCGCGAAGTCCCACTGCACATCAGCGCACTTTCCACTACCACCCAAATCATGGCGCAGCCAACGCCGGCAATGAAGCGCCAGGTCATCCAGCTCCAGAATCCAACCATAATCCCCAGTCCAACACAGCCCGCGGCAAAAATAAACGAGGCGATGTAATAGCTGCGGTTAAAACCAAGGCGTTTAATTAGATACCCGGTCAGCAACGTCCCTACCAAATTACCGGTAAAGTAGGACGAACTCACCATACCTACCTGCCAGGTTGGCAGATTTTCATGGGCGAGCCAAAGCGGGACGAGCGTGTTTAACACGGCGATCGCCAGGGTCAACAGAAGCAGCCCGCACAGCAGCAGCATGACGGGACGGGTATAGATGGACATGAATAAAAACCGTGAGGAAGCTCAAATTTCATGCGCATCATGCCACTGCTAAAAACATTGTCAATCGGCGCAATCAGAGGGCTGAGGCGCTTTCTGGACGATCGATTCGTATTACTGATTCTTAATGTGAATGGATAAATAACAGAAAAATACATCTGCTTGTTTTTATTGATCTAAAACAAAAATCTCACGTTTCGTTCAGTCGAAAAATTTCATGGACTCCCCTTACTTTTATTTCTTACTAAACTCTATGCGAGATGCAGAGCGGTATTGTCTTCGACATAGAACAGTAAGTTCTTATTTATACTTCCAGTCCGGATACCGTTCTTTCCCCAGACTTAAACTCATCAAATTTCCCGCACCGATGCCGAACAGGAGAAATATCATGACTAAACCTTACGTAAGACTTGATAAAGATAATGCGGCAGTATTGCTGGTCGATCATCAGGCTGGCTTGCTCTCTCTGGTTCGGGATATCGATCCCGATAAATTCAAGAATAACGTGCTTGCCCTGGGTGATTTGGCAAAGTACTTCAAACTCCCGACTATCCTGACCACCAGTTTTGAAACAGGGCCGAACGGACCGCTGGTACCGGAACTGAAAGCTCAGTTTCCCGATGCGCCCTATATTGCTCGCCCGGGAAACATCAACGCGTGGGATAACGAAGATTTCGTGAAAGCAGTAAAAGAGACCGGCAAAAAGCAGCTGATTATCGCCGGTGTCGTGACGGAAGTTTGCGTCGCCTTCCCTGCGCTATCCGCAATAGAAGAAGGGTTTGACGTCTTTGTCGTCACGGATGCTTCGGGTACATTTAACGAAATCACCCGCCATTCAGCATGGGATCGGATGTCGCAGGCTGGTGCGCAATTGATGACGTGGTTCGGCGTCGCGTGTGAGCTGCACCGCGACTGGCGTAACGATATCGAAGGGCTGGCGACGTTGTTCTCTAATCACATTCCAGATTATCGCAATCTGATGACCAGTTACGACACGTTGACCAAACAGAAGTAAAAAACCGGGGCGAAAAACCTGGCGTGACATAATGCCGGATGACAAGCAGCGTGAAGGCCTACTGTTCTGTAGGCCGGAGAAGGCACGAGCCGCCATCCGGCATATTATGGATTAGCTTGCAACCGCCATACCGACGGTCATATGCAGGCCATAGAACACGCCACGACCAATCAGCTCGCCGACTATCAGCAGAATAAACGCGACGGAAAGCAGTGGTATTGCGGGTTGGTAACCTTTGACTTGCGGTACAATCCAGCAGCACAGCGCTAACGCCAGTGCCACGATCCGCCAGGCCATCAGCGAGCCATAATCCGGAACCAGCGCAGACGCCTGTTGAATCGAACTGTGGATCGTCGCCAGTTCGGCACCCTGCATTACAGACATAATGGCGCTCACGACCAGAGCAAGCACTGAAATGGCTGGCAGCAGACGCATCGCCCAACCGTCAATACCGGCAATTCTCAATAGCAGATATCCCAGCAGCGGACCGCCCATAAACAGCGTCAGGAAGAAACCCAGCGGCGTCCAGACACTGTACCAGGTCGGCACGGTATCAATGGTGTTATACACACGCACCATCATCCAGACAAAAATGACGCCCAGTACCATGGTGACAACTAACCACAGATTGCGTAATGCGGGCGGCATTTTTTTCAACATCGCCAGCAGCCAACCGATGCCGCCAATGGCAAAGAACACTGAACCGCTGGCGATTTCATTGCTCAGCGCAGAAGCGCCTACGCGATTGAGCGAGTTAAAGGCACGCATCGGCGAGCCCAGGTGAAGCATAGAAGCAATAAAGCCAATGCCCATCAGTACCCACAGCCCGAACATGCAGGCGATTACCCGCTGCTGCAATTCAGGACGTAAGTCCCCTTTCATTAACGCCAATGCCAGAACGATAAAGCCACCAACCACACACTGTCCGAAGACCGTAAAGATCATCAGCGGCCATTCATGCCATCCACTTCCCATCTTACACCTCCTTCGGATTGGCCAGATAACCCGTGGTATCCCCGGTCGGGCGGCTATTGGCGTTAGGTTTGATGACAATGCTCGGTTTGGTGAAGTGCGCGCCCGGGAGTGGCGCAACAGCGGCCAGAGTACCGTGTTTTTTGCGCAGTTCGTCAATCGGACCGAAATCCAACGCACGCAGTGGGCAGGACTCGACGCAGATAGGTTTCTTACCTTCAGCGACGCGCTCATGGCAGCCATCGCATTTGGTCATATGTCCTTTTTCCGCATTGTACTGGGGCGCACCGTAAGGACAGGCCATGTGACAATACCGACAACCAATGCACACGTCTTCATCCACGACGACAAAGCCATCTTCACGTTTGTGCATCGCGCCGCTCGGACATACCTTGGTGCAGGCCGGGTCTTCACAGTGGTTACAGGCAATAGAGAGGTAATAGGCAAAAACGTTTTGGTGCCAGACACCATTGTCTTCTTGCCAGTCGCCACCCGCGTACTCGTAAATGCGGCGAAAACTGACATCCGGGGTTAAATTTTTGAAGTCTTTGCAGGCCAGTTCGCAGGTTTTGCAACCGGTGCAACGGCTGGAATCAATAAAAAATCCATACTGGGTTGTCATCGGTTACTCCTTACACCTTTTCAACCTGAACAAGGTTCGTATGTGACGGATTCCCCTTCGCGAGAGGAGAAGGACGCTGAGTCGTCAGGACGTTAATACAGCCGCCCTGATCCACACGCTTCGTGTCCGGGTCGTACCAGGCCCCTTCGCCTAATGCCACCACGCCGGGCATCATACGCGGCGTCACTTTCGCTTCGATATGCACCTCGCCACGATCGTTAAAGATGCGTACCTTGTCGCCGTTGTTAATGCCACGTCGCTGCGCATCCAACGGATTGATCCACATTTCCTGGCGGCAGGATGCTTTCAGAACATCTACGTTGCCATAGGTCGAGTGGACGCGAGATTTGTAGTGGAAGCCGGTCAGTTGCAGCGGGAATTTCTCCACTAGCGGATCACCTAAGCTTTCAAAGCCAGGGGTATAAATCGGCAATGGATCGATCACATCTCCTTCCGGCAGTTCCCAGGTTGCCGCGATCCCGGCAAGCTGCTGCGAATAAATTTCGATCTTACCCGACGGCGTGGTGAGCGGGTTGGCTTTGGGATCCTCACGGAACGCTTTGTACGCCACATGATGCCCCTCAGGATCTCGCTGCTTAAAGATGCCTTGTTTACGGAACTCTTCAAACCCAGGCAATTCAGGAATGGCTTTGCGCGACTGCTCATACAGATGACGCATCCACTCTTCCTGAGAACGACCTTCGGTAAACTGCTGCTCGACGCCAAGGCGTTTCGCCAGCTCGCTGGTCATCTGGTAGATAGTCTTGCATTCGAAACGTGGTTTGATCGCCTGATCGGTGAAAATCACATAGGACATGTTTCCGCAGGACGCATCCAGCGCGAAGTCCATCTGTTCGGAAGCGGTACAGTCTGGCAGCAAAATATCCGCATATTTCGCTGAGGAGGTCATATGGCAGTCGATGACAACAATCATCTCGCACTTCTTGTCATCCTGCAGGATTTCGTGCGTGCGGTTAATATCAGAGTGCTGGTTAATCAAGCAGTTACCAGCATAGTTCCAAATCATTTTAATCGGAACATCAAGCTTATCTTTGCCGCGAACGCCGTCACGCAGCGCCGTCATCTCCGGACCACGCTCAATAGCGTCCGTCCACATAAACATTGAGATGCTGGTTTCAACAGGGTTTTCCAGCGTGGGCATACGCTCAAACGGCAGACTGTAAGAGCCTTCACGCGCACCGCTGTTGCCGCCATTGATGCCAACATTACCGGTCAGAATGGCCAGCATAGAAATAGCACGGGTCGCTATTTCACCGTTAGCATGACGCTGCGGCCCCCACCCCTGGCTGATGTATGCCGGTTTAGCGCTGCCAATTTCGCGCGCCAGTTTGATGATACGGTCCGCGGGAATACCGGTAATCTGTGCCGCCCATTCCGGGGTCTTGGCAACACCGTCAGTCCCCTGACCAAGAATATACGCCTTATAGTGGCCATTCTTCGGCGCGTCAGCTGGCAAGGTTTTCTCGTCGTAACCCACGCAGTATTTGTCGAGAAACGCCTGGTCCACCAGGTTTTCGGTGATCAGGACATACGCCAGACCATTAACCAACGCCGCATCTGTACCAGGACGGATCGGGATCCATTCATCTTCACGCCCCGCGCCGGTATCGGTATAGCGGGGATCGATAATAATCATCCGGGCATTGGATTTCTGTCGCGCCTGTTCAAGGTAATAGGTTACCCCGCCCCCGCTCATACGGGTTTCGCCAGGGTTATTACCAAACAAAACAACCAGCTTGCTGTTTTCAATGTCGGACGGACTGTTACCGTCGGCCCAGCCGCCGTAGGTGTAGTTCAACCCGGCAGCGATTTGTGCCGAAGAGTAGTCCCCGTAGTGATTCAGGTAACCACCACAGCAGTTCATCAGACGTGCTACCAGGGTTTTACCCGGCGGCCAGGAGCGCGTCAGGGTGCCACCCAGCGTGCCGGTGCCGTAGTTCAGATAGATAGATTCGTTACCATAGTCTTTAATCAGACGCTGCATGTTGCTGGCAATAATCTCGTACGCCTCATCCCAACTGATGCGCTCAAATTTGCCTTCGCCACGCTTGCCGACGCGTTTCATCGGGTATTTCAGACGATCGGGATTATAAACGCGACGACGCATCGAGCGACCACGCAGACAAGCTCGCACCTGGTGCAGACCGTCATAGTTGTCATCGCCAGTGTTGTCGGTTTCGACATACTTTATTTCACCGTCTACCACATGCATCCGCAGTGGACAGCGGCTACCGCAGTTTACCGTACACGCGCTCCAGATGACTTTCTCATTGCGCTGCGTGGGATTAATGGCTTCGGCGGCATTGGCAATACGGGTAAATGGCAGGGTAAACGCGCTACTGGCCACCGCCAGTCCGCCTATCGCCGTCGTTTTTACCAAACCGCGGCGACTAACCTCAGCTGCCAGCACGGCATCGGGGATCTTAGTTTTCATAGGGGCTCACTCTGCTGCTCACAATAAACCAACAATAAATACTCGTTGTATATATTTTTATATATCGCTAGTATTAATATACAGACTGGTAGATACTGACTTTCATTCGAAGGCAGTATTACTCCTATGTGGGTAGTGGTTATTGTCCGACGTCAAACGGGCATAAAAAAAGCGCCCTAAGGCGCTTTTTCGCATAGAAAAGGTAGCTTAGCCGATGAATTCCAGGCCATTCATGTACGGACGTAATACTTCCGGAACCTGAATGCGGCCATCTGCCTGCTGATAGTTTTCCATTACCGCCACCAGCGTACGTCCAACTGCCAGACCGGAACCGTTCAGCGTATGCACCAGACGGGTCTTTTTGTCGGATTTGCTGCGGCAACGCGCTTGCATGCGACGGGCCTGGAAATCCCACACGTTGGAGCAGGAAGAGATTTCACGATAGGTATTCTGCGCCGGGATCCACACTTCCAGATCGTAGGTTTTGCATGCGCCGAAGCCCATGTCGCCGGTGCACAGAATGATCTTACGGTACGGCAGACCCAGAAGCTGAAGAACCTTCTCGGCGTGGCCGGTCATCTCTTCCAGCGCGTCCATTGAATCTTCCGGACGAACAATCTGCACCATCTCAACTTTATCGAACTGGTGCATACGGATCAGACCGCGGGTATCACGACCGTAAGAGCCAGCTTCAGAACGGAAGCACGGCGTATGCGCAGTCATTTTGATCGGTAGCGCATCTTCGTCAATGATTTCGTCACGCACCAGGTTGGTCAGCGGAACTTCGGCAGTTGGGATCAGCGCGTAGTTACTGCTGTCAGCTTCTTCGTCCAGCGGACGGGTATGGAACAGATCGCCAGCGAATTTCGGCAGTTGGCCTGTACCGTACAGCGTGTCATGGTTAACCAGATACGGAACATAGTTTTCACTGTAACCATGCTGTTCGGTATGCAGATCCAGCATGAACTGAGACAGCGCACGATGCATACGTGCGATCTGCCCCTTCATGACCACGAAACGAGAGCCGGTCAGCTTCACCGCAGCGGCGAAATCAAGACCCGTGTGCATTTCACCCAGGGTAACGTGATCGCGAACTTCGAAATCAAACTCACGCGGTGTACCCCAGCGGCTGACTTCGACGTTGTCATTTTCATCTTTACCCACCGGAACTTCATCCGCTGGCAGGTTCGGAATGGTCAGCGCAATGTCGCGGATCTCGGCCTGTAAGGTATCAAGTTCAGCTTTCGCGGCATCCAGCTCTTCGCCCAGTTTGTTCACTTCCAGACGTAAAGACTCGATATCTTCCCCGCGCGCTTTTGCCTGGCCAATGGATTTCGATCGAGAGTTACGCTCTGCCTGCAGGTTTTCAGTTTGTACCTGCAGAACTTTACGACGCTCTTCAAGAGCGCGCAGCTTATCTACATCCAGCTTAAAGCCCCGGCTTGCCAGTTTTTCTGCGACTGCGTCTGGCTCATTACGCAGCAGATTGGGATCGAGCATGCTTATCCTGTGCTTATCGAATTAAAATGGGAAAAGTGACCACAGCCTGCGGTCACAGGGATACAGAGACAACATTACCGCAACGATAACACTAACGGTAGCGTTTTATAGGGCTATTTTGATCCTGTCCGGCGAGCCAGGCGAGCTTTTCGCCAATCTTGCCTTCAAGACCTCTGTTTGTGGGGCGATAATAGCGCGTTTGTGCCATTTCCTGGGGGAAGTACTCTTCTCCGGCGGCATAGGCATTTGGTTCATCATGTGCGTAACGATACTCCTGACCGTAGCCCATCTCTTTCATCAGCTTGGTCGGCGCATTGCGCAGGTGAACGGGAACGTCGTAATCCGGACGTTCACGGGCATCGGCCAGTGCGGCCTTGAAGGCGGTGTAAACCGCGTTACTCTTCGGCGCACAGGCCAGATAAACAATCGCCTGAGCAATTGCCCGTTCGCCTTCTGCGGGTCCCACGCGAGTGAAACAATCCCACGCGGAAATCGCCACCTGCATAGCGCGCGGATCTGCGTTGCCCACATCTTCAGAGGCAATCGCAAGGCAGCGACGGGCAACGTACAACGGATCGCCGCCAGCGGTAATGATTCGCGCATACCAGTAGAGCGCCGCATCCGGCGCGCTACCACGTACCGACTTGTGTAAGGCTGAGATGAGATCGTAAAAGCGATCGCCTTTATTATCAAAGCGCGCGCTGCGTTCACCGGCAATTTCGGTCAGCAATTCCGCTTTCAATATGCGCTTGCCGGAATCATCAACTTCGGCCATATCGGCCATCATTTCCAGCGTATTCAGCGCCCGCCGCGCATCACCATTAACCAGTTCAGCAATCGCCCGACGCGTCTCTTGTGGCAGAACAATATCCTGACCACCGTAACCCCGCGCTTTATCAGCCATCGCCTGATCCAGTACTTGTTCAATATCGTCGGTGGTTAACGATTTCAGCAAATAAACGCGTGCCCGCGACAGCAGTGCCGAATTCAGTTCAAACGAGGGGTTTTCGGTGGTAGCGCCAATAAACGTAATTGTACCGTCTTCAATATGCGGTAAAAACGCATCCTGCTGGCTTTTATTAAAGCGATGGACTTCGTCCACAAACAATATTGTGCGTCGGCCAGCGTTACGGTTCTGACGCGCACGCTCAATCGCTTCACGAATTTCTTTCACACCAGAGGTGACAGCCGAAATTCGTTCAACATCGGCATTAGCGTAACGGGCAATGACTTCGGCAAGGGTGGTCTTACCCGTTCCCGGTGGTCCCCATAAAATCATGGAGTGCAGGTGCCCGGCCTCGATGGCACGCGGCAAAGGCTTACCCGTAGCCAGCAGATGCTGCTGGCCGATATACTGCGCTAAATTTTCTGGCCGCATACGCGCGGCCAGTGGCTGAAAAGTATTATCAGAAAAGTCGAGCGACAGATTGCTCACTCACACGCCTCTACTTACGTTGATCGTCAACCGTTACACCTTGCGGCGGGGTAAAGGTGAATTTCGATGGTTCAATCGCGCCATTCTGCTGCGATTTCAGCTGATAACTGCTGCGCTGATCGTCTTGCTCAACGGCGCTAAACTGATGGATCGTCCCGTCGCGCCCAACATTGATCGTAAACTGTTTCAGGTTACCGTTGCTGGTTTTCGGCGTCAGCACAAAATCATCGCCGTTTTGCTTAATGTTGTACTGCTGCCAGTCGCTGGCCTGGTTACGTGCAATCAGCATGAATGGCGTGTTGCCGGTGGCGTCTTTCAGCCAGGTCGCAGTAGCTTGTTCAACAAACGGGTTAAAGAACCACAGCGTTTTACCATCGGAGACCAGGATGCTCTCGTCAGGCTGCGTCATGTGCCAGTTAAACAGATTAGGACGTTTAACCCATAAATCACCCTGACCCTCCTGCACTGCCGCACCGCTACCGTCCGTAACCTTCTGCGTAAAGCTGGCATGGAAGCTACTGACTTTATCCAGGCGGCTTTTCAGGTCGCTGGCAGCGTCAGCCCAGACGCTGCTGACCACAAAGCTCGACAGTAATGCACAGGTGATTGCGATTCTTTTCATCGTTATTCCTCAAAATACGTCACTCCCAACGGGGAGATCCCTCTGCTATCCATTTCAGGCCAAAAATCAGCATGAGGAAAGTAGAAAATACTGAATTACTTAACTTTGCAATCAATCGAAGGGCGGCGGAGCCAACACTTCACGATTACCATTATGCCCTTGCTCACTGACAATTCCCTGCGCTTCCATCTGTTCGATGATGCGTGCCGCTCGGTTGTAGCCGATACGGAATTGTCGTTGAACACCAGAGATGGAAGCTTTGCGTTTTTGGGTAACAAAGTTCACCGCCTGATCGAACAATGGATCTAACTCTTCGCCACCATCAAAGCCTCCAGCACCACCTTCGCTTTCGCTATCAGAGGTAATACCGTCAACATATTGCGGACGCCCGCGCGCTTTCCAGTCCTGAACCACCGCGTGAACTTCTTCATCACGAACAAAGGCGCCGTGTACACGCACAGGAATCGTCGAGTTCGGTGCCGAATAGAGCATGTCGCCCATACCCAACAGCGATTCCGCGCCGCCTTGGTCAAGAATAGTACGTGAGTCAATTTTGCTGGACACGGTAAAGGCAATACGCGTCGGGATGTTCGCTTTAATCAGACCGGTAATGACGTCAACGGATGGTCGCTGGGTTGCCAGCACCAGGTGGATCCCCGCCGCACGCGCTTTTTGCGCCAGACGAGCAATCAGTTCTTCCACCTTTTTGCCAACGGTCATCATCAGGTCGGCGAATTCATCCACCAGCACCACGATATACGGCAGTTTTTCCAGCACCGGATGCTGAACATCCATGCTGTCGCCTGGCTTCCAGTATGGGTCCGGAATCGGACGTCCCATACGGGCTGCTTCAGCGATTTTCTCGTTATAACCGGCAAGGTTACGTACGCCAAGCGCCGACATCAGCTTGTAGCGACGTTCCATTTCATTGACGCTCCAGCGCAGCGCGTTGGCAGCATCTTTCATGTCGGTCACAACTTCAGTCAACAGATGCGGAATGCCTTCATAAACCGACAGCTCCAGCATTTTCGGGTCAATCATGATAAAGCGAACGTCTTCTGGCTGCGCTTTGTACAGCATGCTGAGGATCATGGCGTTCACCCCAACCGACTTACCGGAACCAGTAGTCCCTGCCACCAACAGGTGCGGCATTTTCGCCAGATCGGCAACAACCGGTTCGCCCGCAATATCTTTACCCAATACCACAGTCAACGGAGACGAGTTATCACGGAATTTCGCGTTATCTAACACTTCGCGCAGATAAACGGTTTGCCGTTTTTTGTTCGGTAATTCCAGACCGACATACGGTTTGCCAGGAATAACCTCGACCACGCGAACCGCAGCAGTTGACAACGAACGCGCCAGATCTCGCGACAGGTTGGAAATGCGCGCGGCTTTAACCCCTGGCGCCAGGTTTAGCTCAAAGCGGGTGATAACCGGGCCAGGAGAGTAGTTCACTACATCGGCTTTAATACGGAAGTCCGCCAGACGCGCTTCTACCAGACGCGCCATTTGTTCAAGTGCAAAAGTATCAATCGGCTCAACTTCACTCGGCGGCGGCGTGAGCAGATCTAACGATGGCAGCGGCGTACTCGGACGCTGAACCGGACGACTGTCGCCGTTACGCATCAACAGTGGATGGATCAGGCTATCCTGCGGCGGCGGTGTAACAGGCTGTGCCGGCTGCTGATAATGCTGCTGCGGCGCGACAGGCTGTGCCGGTTGCTGATAATGCTGCGGTGGTGCAACTGACTGTACCGGCTGCTGGTAATGCTGCTGCGGCGCGACAGGCTGTGCCGGTTGCTGGTAATGCTGCTGCGGCGCGACAGGCTGTGCCGGCTGCTGGTAATGCTGCTGCGGTGCGACAGGTTCCTGGTACTGCGGCGCAGGCTCCGGCATCACGCCTGGCGTAAACAGCGGCTCATGCGGACCGTCATCCACCAGCGTTTTCATTGGCGAAAATTCAAAGTCATCAAGCGAGAACGGATTCGCCCCGGCAGGCTGTTCGCCGGAATAGCGCTGCTGCTGGGAAGAGGCAAACTGGCGAGCCAGTTCCGCTTCTGCGGCTGAATCATCGTCATCAGCCTGGTGGGTATCGTCCTGATACTCTTCGCCATAACGATGCTGCTGAGACTGGGCAAACTGACGTGCCAGCTCGTCCTGCTGCATTGCATCCATTTCATCGTCACTGTACGCATCTGTATCAAGCTGCTCTTCGCGAGCTTTCTCTTCAGCCATACGCTGTGAGGGCAGTTTTATGCCATATGAAGCCAGCTCACGACGAGTAGGCACACGCACACGATTCGGACGCGGTAACTGCGGGCCAATGCCTTCTTTTACCTGCGGACGCGGCGCACCGCCACCCGCAAGGCTAAAGACAGGTGCTGCGGCTGCGGCACCTGCCCCCAAAGCGGCGCTTTTCACGCCGGCAGCCATCGGCGCAACGGCAGCAACAGACTCAACGGGCGGAATGGAGGCTGCCGTCGGCATAGATGGCATAGACGGCTTAACACGCTCAGGCTCCTGAACGGGTTCTGGAATAGGCTGATACCAGGCGGCCAACTGCTCACGCTCGCGCGCTCGTTTCTCTTCGACTTCTTCAAAATAGTAGAGCGGCGGACGAGACGGTTTCGTCTCCTCAACGACTGGCTCAGGTTCCACCACGGAAGGTTGTTCAACCACAGGTTGCTGGAACGCAGAAGGCTGTTGGAAGTCTGGCTCCTGCTGATAGACAGGTTGCGGCACAGGCTCCGGGTGATAAACAGGTTCCGACTGCCAGTTTTGCTGCGCAGTGAATTCCTGCGGCTGCGGCGCGACGGATTGCGCATATACCGGCTCAGGCGTCTGTGGCGCGTAATATTCCGGCTGTGGATTTTCCTGTGCAACCGGCTGTTGCCATGGCTCATACGGCTGCTGCACCGCAGGCTGAGCATATTCGGCTGGCTGCGGATAACCTTCAGGCGCTGGCGCAATAACCGCCTCACCGGCTTGCGGGCCAGGCGCGGATTGCCAGGCAACGGCTGGCGTCGACTGTTCCATAACGGTGCTGGTAACTGGCGACGTTTGCAACAGCGGGTCGACCGGCGCGCTCCAGGCCTGAGATGCCGTTGTGGCTGCTGCTGCGGCGGCTACTGGCTCTGTCACCGAATGACCGTTCAGCAGTGGATCGAGTTCGTCGTATTCAGGCAATGTTGCCCGATTACCAGAGAACAGCACATCGTTCGGATCGGCGGCCACGCCACGGGCGCTGTATTCGATGTCGTCTTCATCATCCATGCGTTTGCCGGAGAACAGCGCAGCATCAGTATGACGGCCCAGCGGATTGGTAAATTTCTCAGCCAGGCGTTTACGGCGCGCTAACGCACCGCGCAGAATTCGAGCCCGACGCGATTCGTTTGGTTTGCCATCAGCGGCGTCGACAAACTCTTCTTCATCTTCATATTCTTCGTCATCGACCCAGGTATCGTCGCGGCGGGTACGGTTGCTGGCAAATGTCAGGATATTAAGTAACCAGCCGCCCAGTTTTTCAGCAATGCTCACCCATGACCAGCCGGTAAACAGCGTTAATCCCGCAGCCCAGATGCACAAAAGCGTAAGTGTACCGCCACTACTATGCAGTAATGGCTGTAGCGTAGTGCTGAGCAGGCTGCCAATCACCCCGCCAGAGGCGAAATACCAGATGTCATCAGCGTTAATGGCGGCCAGCCCGCAAGAAGTGAGAATCAGCGCCAGAACGCCAATAATGCGCAGTGAAACGGCAAAATAATCGACGTATTCGTCGCTGGCCTGATGTCGCCAGGCAAACCAGCAGCCGCCGACAATAATGACCGGAATGGTGTAGGCCATGACGCCAAAAATAAAGAACAGCGTGTCCGCCAGCCATGCACCGGGAATGCCTCCCAGGTTATGGATAGGTTCATGCCACGCGGTTTGCGACCAACTGGGATCCGAAGGGTTAAAGCTGAGTAAGGCAGCCATCAACCAGACGGCAAAAAGGGCAATAAGGATCAGTAGCGCTTCCAGAAGTCGGCGCCCGCTGCTTAACTTCGTCAATGTGACGTCTTTGTCTTCAGTGTATTCCTGGCTCAAAAACGGCTCTCCAGGTTTCAGGCTTTTCCTGCCCGATGCTAAAACGGACAACAGCACCGGGTTGCCCCGGCACTGTTGCTGTATGGATTAACAGGAGTGTAATCAAACTGCGTCGATTTTGCACCTGTTCCGTGTTAGCGCGTCTTAATTACCAGACGATTGCTCTGTTTGACTTCTTCCATTACTACATAAGTACGTGTGTCATTTACGCCAGGCAGACGCAGCAGGGTTTCCCCCAGCAGCTTACGGTATGCTGACATATCCGGTACGCGTGTTTTCAGCAAATAGTCGAAATCACCGGAAACCAAATGACACTCTTGAATTTCTTCAAGTTTTTGTACTGCAGAGTTAAATTGTTCAAACACATCCGGGGCGCCACGATTCAGAGTTATCTCAACAAAAACCAGAAGTGATGCATCCAGATAATGTGGGTTTAACAGCGCTGTATAGCCCTGAATGAAACCCTGTCTTTCCAACCGACGCACACGCTCAAGGCAGGGCGTTGGTGAAAGTCCCACACGTTTAGAAAGCTCGACGTTAGAAATACGCCCATCCTTTTGCAGCTCATTAAGAATGTTACGATCGATACGGTCGAGATCTTTGCCAGGGCGCTTCTTACTATCTACCATTATTATTGTCTCTCTGTATTCCTTCCCTACTCCTGCCTGACTCTACTAACATCACTGTTCAGAGTCGCTCCCCATCAAAATAAACCGCAACCCAGAGGGATTTACGGCTCGCAATGTCTGGGTTTATGGTGAGAAGACCGTTGCCTGTCGGCGGCTATCGACATCACGAATGGCATCTGTCCACACCATGCGTAGATTTCGCTAACACGGTAAACATGGTATCTACATGCATGATTATGCAGCACATACATGACACAGTTTTTTTCTTCCTTGAATGTTTTCGCAAAACAGCAGGGGATTGTCAAAGCAAAACATCGATTTTTAGTACAACATGCCAGTTATTCAGTCGCGGTGATGGAAATTCGTCATTTTATCACCTTATAACTGACCGATTTTAAGTAGAAATCGTTATAGTGTTACGACTAAATCTGCCGTTCATCGGTTTCCGCTATTACACATATTGTTAACAAAATCGCCATACTCTTTTTTTACGCCTGTAAATTCCCTACAATCCTGCTCATTGCCTGCCAACAACTATGGGGATCTCATGGGCGCAACCAAACACAGTAAACTTCTTATTCTGGGCTCAGGCCCTGCGGGATATACCGCTGCGGTCTACGCTGCACGCGCTAACCTGCAACCGGTACTGATTACCGGTATGGAAAAAGGTGGTCAGCTGACCACAACAACAGAAGTGGAAAACTGGCCTGGCGATCCGCACGATCTTACTGGCCCGCTGCTGATGGAACGTATGCACGAACATGCATCCAAATTTGAGACAGAAATCATTTTTGATCACATCAGCAAAGTTGATTTGCAAAACCGCCCTTTCCGTCTGACCGGCGACAGCGGTGAATACACCTGCGACGCATTGATCATCGCCACCGGCGCGTCAGCACGTTACCTGGGCTTACCTTCAGAGGAAGCATTTAAAGGCCGCGGCGTTTCCGCTTGTGCCACCTGCGACGGTTTCTTCTACCGTAACCAAAAAGTTGCGGTGATCGGCGGCGGTAATACCGCTGTTGAAGAAGCGTTGTATCTGGCGAATATCGCGTCTGAAGTACATTTGATTCACCGTCGCGACAGCTTCCGTGCTGAGAAAATTCTTATCAAGCGTTTGATGGATAAAGTGGAAAACGGCAACATCGTGCTGCATACGCACCGTACGCTGGAAGAAGTGACTGGCGATCAAATGGGCGTAACCGGATTGCGCCTGCGCGATACGCAAAATGCTGACAACGTCGAATCACTAGACGTTGCGGGATTGTTTGTCGCCATCGGTCACAGCCCGAATACCGCCATTTTCGACGGTCAGCTCGAACTGGAAAACGGCTACATTAAAGTTCAGTCCGGTATTCACGGCAATGCGACGCAAACCAGCATTCCAGGCGTCTTCGCAGCCGGTGACGTGATGGACCATATTTATCGCCAGGCGATCACTTCTGCGGGCACGGGTTGTATGGCTGCGCTTGACGCAGAACGTTATCTCGACGGTCTGGCAGACGCTTGCAAATAAGTTTTACAAATCAGTAACAAAAGTAAAAAAGGCGACTATAAGTCGCCTTTATTTTTGCCTCGTTGTAACATTGTCCTGCCCAAAAATTCCAATAACTCACCTGCTAAGCGTGCAATGAATAAAACCCGTCAAAAAGAGCTGACCCGCTGGTTAAAACAGCAAAGTGTAATTTCCCAACGGTGGCTGAATATTTCACGCCTGCTGGGATTCGTGAGCGGCCTGTTAATTGTCGCTCAGGCCTGGCTCATGGCCCGAATTCTGGACCATATGATCATGGGCAACATCCCCCGAGAGGCGCTGCTGCTCCCTTTCATCGTGCTGATTTTGGTTTTCATCCTGCGCGCATGGGTTGTCTGGTTACGCGAACGCGTCGGGTTTCACGCCGGGCAACATATTCGCTTTGAGATTCGTCGCCAGGTTCTGGATCGCCTGCAACAGGCGGGTCCGGCCTGGATACAGGGTAAACCAGCCGGGAGCTGGGCTACGCTGATCCTCGAGCAGATTGACGATATGCATGATTACTATGCGCGTTATTTGCCGCAAATGGCGCTGGCCGTATGCGTTCCCCTGTTGATTGTGGCGGCCGTATTTCCGTCAAACTGGGTAGCCGCGCTTATTCTGCTCGGAACCGCCCCGCTGATCCCGTTGTTTATGGCGATGGTCGGTATGGGCGCAGCCGACGCTAACCGCCGCAACTTTCAGGCGCTTGCCCGCCTCAGCGGTCATTTCCTCGATCGCCTTCGGGGTATGGAAACGCTGAGAATATTTGGTCGCGGTGAAGCCGAAACAGAAAGTATTCGCGCAGCATCACAGGATTTCCGCCAGCGCACCATGGAAGTCCTGCGCCTGGCATTCCTGTCATCTGGCGTCCTTGAGTTCTTTACGTCGCTGTCTATTGCGCTGGTTGCGGTTTACTTCGGTTTTTCCTACCTCGGCGAGCTCGACTTCGGTCACTACGGCATGGGCGTCACGCTGGCGTCTGGTTTCCTGGCGCTCATTCTGGCACCGGAGTTTTTCCAACCCCTGCGCGATCTTGGGACGTTTTATCACGCCAAAGCACAAGCCGTTGGAGCTGCAGACAGTCTGAAAACCTTTATGGAAACCCCGCTGGCGCACCCTGAGCGTGGTGAGATTGAGCTGGCGACGAAAGATGCCGTTTCAATTGAGGCGCAAGATCTGGTCATCACCTCGCCGGAAGGCAAAGTGCTTGCGGGGCCGCTCAACTTTACCCTGGCAGCAGGTCAACGTACGGTGGTGGTGGGGCGTAGCGGCTCCGGAAAAAGTTCGCTGCTGAATGTTCTGTCCGGCTTTCTTTCTTATCAGGGGTCGCTGCGGATTAACGGTTTTGAACTACGCGACCTGTCGCCTGATTCCTGGCGCAAACAGCTGTCCTGGGTTGGGCAAAACCCGCAGCTCCCTGCCGCCACATTACGCGATAACGTACTGCTGGCACGGCCCGATGCCAGTGAAGAACAGCTTCAGGCCGCACTCGACAGTGCCTGGGTGAGCGAGTTTTTACCGCTGTTGCCGCAGGGCGTAGATACGCCAGTCGGCGATCAGGCGGCCCGACTTTCTGTTGGTCAAGCGCAGCGCGTGGCCGTGGCGCGCGCCTTACTTAATCCGTGTCAGTTGCTTCTGCTGGACGAACCCGCAGCCAGCCTTGATGCCCACAGTGAACAACGCGTGATGCAGGCATTGAACGCAGCATCGCGCCGCCAGACCACGCTGATGGTGACACACCAGCTTGAAGATCTTGCCGACTGGGACGCTATCTGGGTCATGCAGGATAGTCAGATCGTTGAACAAGGTAGCTGGGATGAACTTAGCGCTGCCAACGGTGCTTTTGCAACACTACTGGCTCATCGTCAGGAGGATATCTAAATGCGCGCTTTGCTACCCTATCTGACGCTGTACAAACGTCACAAATGGATGTTAACGCTGGGCATCGTTCTGGCGATCGTTACGCTGCTTGCAAGTATTGGCTTGCTGACGCTCTCAGGTTGGTTCCTGTCTGCTTCCGCGGTGGTGGGCGTCACCGGAATTTACAGTTTTAACTACATGCTCCCCGCCGCAGGCGTCCGTGGTGCGGCAATCACCCGAACCGCAGGCCGTTATTTCGAGCGTCTGGTCAGCCACGACGCCACGTTCCGTGTGCTGCAACATTTGCGTATTTATACCTTCAGCAAGCTGCTACCGCTCTCCCCTGCTGGCCTGTCCCGCTATGGACAAGGTGAATTACTTAACCGCGTCGTGGCTGATGTCGACACGCTTGATCACCTTTATTTACGCGTTCTGTCTCCGCTGGTGGGAGCATTTGTCGTCATCATGGTGGTCACGCTGGGACTGAGCGTTCTCGATTTCACGCTGGCGGTCACCCTCGGCGGGATTATGCTGCTGACCTTATTCATTCTGCCCCCACTCTTTTATCAGGCAGGCAAGAGTACCGGGCAAAGCCTGACGCATCTGCGCGGGCAATATCGTCAGCAGTTAACTTCCTGGCTGCAGGGCCAGGCTGAATTGACCATCTTCGGCGCCAGCGAACGCTACCGCGCTCAAATGGAAGCCACCGAATTGCAGTGGCATGAAGCGCAGCGACGTCAGTCCGAATTAACGGCACTGTCGCAGGCTATCATGCTGTTAATCGGCGCGCTGGCGGTGATTATGATGTTATGGATGGCCTCAGGCGGCGTGGGCGGCAACACTCAGCCAGGCGCGCTAATTGCGCTGTTCGTCTTCTGTGCGCTGGCTGCGTTTGAGGCATTAGCGCCTGTCACCGGCGCGTTTCAGCATCTCGGCCAGGTTATCGCCTCTGCATTACGCATCACCGAACTGACCGAACAGCAGCCAGAAGTCACCTTCCCGGATACCCAATCTCCGGTTTCTGAGCAGCTCACCCTTACCCTGCGTGAGGTTTCATTCAGCTATCCGGGGCAGACGCAAAAAGCACTCGACACCCTTTCCTTGCTGGCAAAACCCGGTGAGCACATCGCTATTTTGGGTCGCACCGGCTGCGGAAAATCAACATTGCTGCAATTGCTGACCCGCGCATGGGATCCGCAGAGTGGCGAAATCCTGATTAACGATCGACCGCTTTCAGCCCTGAATGAAGCCACGCTGCGTCAAATCATCAGCGTCGTGCCACAGCGCGTACATCTGTTCAGCGCTACGCTTCGCGATAACCTGCTGCTGGCAGCACCGCACGCCAGCGATGAAGCATTATCCGCGATCCTGTGCCACGTCGGGCTGGACAAACTGCTTGATGGCGATGGACTCAATGCCTGGTTGGGTGAAGGTGGTCGTCAGCTTTCTGGCGGCGAACTCCGTCGTCTGGCTATCGCCCGCGCCTTGTTGCACGATGCTCCGCTGATGCTGCTGGACGAGCCTACCGAAGGGCTTGATGCCACAACGGAAAGCCAAATGCTTGAATTAATTGGCGATGTGATGCAGGACAAAACCGTCCTGATGGTCACACATCGTCTGCGCGGATTGTCGCGTTTTGATCAAATAATAGTGATGGACAACGGACAAATTATTGAGCAAGGTAATCACGCAGATCTGTTAGCCAGGCAGGGGCGTTATTACCAGTTTAAGCAACGTCTGTAAGCTATTATTGAACGATCAAACTCGCGTAGTGGAGTTTCGCTGTCATGCGCCTGGTGCAACTGTCCCGCCATTCTATAGCCTTCCCATCACCGGAAGGCGCTCTACGCGAGCCTAACGGTCTACTGGCGCTGGGTGGCGATCTTAGCCCTGCCCGCCTGTTGATGGCCTACCAGCGCGGTATTTTCCCGTGGTTTTCTCCCGGCGACCCTATTCTGTGGTGGTCACCCGATCCGCGCGCCATTCTTTGGCCTGAGAACTTTCACCTCAGTCGCAGCATGAAACGCTTTCATAAAAATTCGCCTTATCGTGTGACGCTCAACTACGCGTTCGGTCAGGTGATTGAAGGCTGTGCGAACGATCGGGAAGAAGGTACCTGGATCACACACGATGTCGTGGACGCTTACCATCGTCTGCACGAACTGGGACATGCGCATTCAATTGAAGTATGGCGACAAAATGAATTAGTCGGCGGCATGTACGGCGTGGCGCAAGGTACGCTGTTTTGTGGCGAATCAATGTTCAGTCGTCAGGAAAATGCGTCCAAGACTGCACTACTTGTTTTTTGCACGGAATTTATCCGTCAGGGCGGAAAATTAATCGACTGCCAGGTATTAAATAGCCACACAGCATCCCTGGGCGCCATCGAAACCCCGCGGCGGGAGTACCTTGAGCAGCTGAGCATACTGCGTCAGCAGCGGCTACCGAGCCATTTCTGGATACCAAGGACGTTATTTTCGCCTCAGGGGTGAATGTTTTCGGCACATTTTTTGTCGGGGTGTTATAATTGTGCCGCAGAGTTGGTTTAGCCCATTACCCCGCCGCCGTTAAGGAACAGTTCGCGCCAGGCAACGCCTATCGTTTATCTCCTCGTTCCCTTACACGTTACGCTTTAAGTGCGGCTTTGCCGTGTGCGGTTAGAGTAATGCGCCAAACCCGATTTGCTGTGTTTTAAACGCACAAATCTTTACTTATTAAAAGAACTTCGGCATTATCTTGCCGGTTCAAATTACGGTAGTGATACCCCAGAGGATTAGATGGCCAAAGAAGACAATATTGAAATGCAGGGTACCGTTCTCGATACGTTACCTAATACCATGTTCCGCGTAGAGTTAGAAAACGGTCACGTGGTTACTGCACACATCTCCGGTAAAATGCGTAAAAACTATATCCGCATCCTGACGGGCGACAAAGTGACTGTTGAGCTGACCCCGTACGACCTGAGCAAAGGCCGCATTGTCTTCCGTAGTCGCTGATTGTTTTTAACGCCCGAATGGCGTCCAGATAATAAAAGGTCGGTTTAACCGGCCTTTTTTATAGGCTGAGGACAGGTATTTAATCCTCAAACATCCGCGCATATTCTTCTGTTAAGAAGTCCACCAATGAGCGTACTGAGGGCAGTAATCCCCGACGAGACGGAAAGACTGCGTGAATAATCTCCCGCTTAGGCTCCCAACCATCGAGCAATGCCACCAGTTCACCCGCCGCTAATTGTTCTTTCACCATCAGTTGCGGCAGTTGTACAACCCCCACACCGGCAACCGCAGCTTCACGTAACGCCAGCATATCAGTGGTGATCATACGCGGCGTGAAATGCACCTCCGCCCGTGCGCCCTGTGGGCCAAATAACTCCCAGCGATGCACATGTTTACCCGATGCCAGACTCAGCCCCGGCCAACGGGTCAATTCCGCCGGAGAGTTGACCGCGCCCATTTGTTCAATTAATCGCGGGCTGGCATATAACCGGTGTCCCCTGTCTGCAAGTACCCGCATCACCAGGTCGCTATCCTCAAATGGACGAGGTCTGACGCGAATCGCCACATCCAGGCCTTCGCCTACCACATCAACGCGGCGGTTCGTCGCCTCAAGCTGCACGGAAACATCGGGATAACGGGCCATAAATCGGGCGAGCATTGGCCCAATATGCACATGCAACAAGGTGACCGGACAAGTCAGTTTTACAACGCCGCGCGGCTCAACCTGTAAAGCCGCAATAGCATCCTGCGCCGCCTGCGCTTCCACCAGCATCGCCTTACAGTGTTCGTAAAATGTTTGTCCGACTTCAGTCACGTTAAACTGCCGGGTGGTTCGCTGAATAAGTCGAACCCCCAACCTCTCTTCAAGTTGCGCAATACGTCGGCTCAGTTTTGATTTCGGTTCATCAAGCGCACGTCCCGCCGCTGCGAATCCACCTTCCTCTACAACATGTACAAACCAGGCAAAATCATTGAGATCCGGCTTTGTCATTTTATTGTCCTATTTATGAGACAGTGAAGACCATTTTAGCGACTACTCAATTCGCTGTCATGAATATAAGCTTATTCACATCAAGACAACGCCACTGAGGAGACACAAATGAAACAAGTAACAGGCGTCTACACCGCACCTCGCCCACACTGGGTTGGCGATGGATTTCCGGTTCGCTCAATGTTCTCTTACCAGTCTCATGCAGAGCAGTTAAGTCCATTCCTGCTGCTGGATTACGCCGGTCCGCATACGTTCACACCGGGTAACGAAAAGCGCGGCGTCGGCGAACACCCTCACCGTGGTTTTGAAACGGTGACCATCGTTTACAGCGGCGAAGTTGAACACCGTGATTCAACCGGTCGCGGCGGCATTATCGGTCCCGGCGACGTGCAGTGGATGACCGCAGGTGCAGGAATATTACACGAAGAGTTCCATTCACCGGAATTTACCCGTCGGGGCGGCGAACTGGAAATGGTACAGCTGTGGGTTAACCTGCCGGCAAAAGACAAAATGGCCGCGCCGGGTTATCAGAGCATCACCAGCGATGTTATTCCCACGGTTGCTCTGCCTGATGAAACAGGAAGCGTTCGCGTTATTGCGGGTAGCTACGAGGAAACCAAAGGGCCTGCACATACCTTTTCGCCGCTGAACGTCTGGGATATGCGACTACAACGTAATCATCAGCTCACTTTGTCTCAGCCGGAAGGATGGAGCACCGCACTGGTGGTACTGAAAGGCAATATCACTGTAAACGGGACCACGCCAGCCAGCGAAGCGCAACTGGTAGTGCTAAGCCAGCAGGGGAAAACGCTGCACATTGAAGCCACCAGCGATGCCATCGTGCTGCTGCTGTCTGGCGAACCGTTGAACGAGCCGATTGTAGGTTACGGCCCGTTTGTTATGAACACGAAACAAGAAATCGCTGAAGCTGTACGCGATTTTAACTCCGGCCGTTTTGGCCAAATCTGAATCGAAGGAGAAGAATATGTCCAGTCCTGCAAACTTTAATGGCTCACGTCCGGTTATCGATGTGAATGATTCCGTCATGTTGCTTATCGATCATCAGAGTGGGCTTTTCCAGACCGTCGGCGATATGCCAATGCCTGAACTGCGTGCACGTGCCGCTGCGCTGGCTAAAATGGCGACCCTGGCGAAAATGCCGGTGATTACCACGGCATCCGTACCGCAGGGACCTAACGGCCCGTTGATCCCGGAGATCCACGCCAATGCGCCGCATGCCCAATACGTAGCGCGTAAAGGTGAAATCAACGCCTGGGATAACGAAGACTTCGTGAACGCGGTAAAAGCAACGGGTCGTAAGACATTGATTATCGCCGGTACGATCACCAGTGTCTGCATGGCTTTCCCGGCCATCAGCGCAGTGGCTGAAGGTTACAAGGTCTTCGCGGTGATTGACGCGTCCGGTACCTACAGCAAGATGGCGCAGGAAATCACCCTGGCTCGCGTGGTTCAGGCTGGTGTCGTGCCGATGGATACCGCTGCAGTCGCTTCTGAAATACAGGGGACATGGAACCGTGAAGACGCCGCTGAGTGGGCGGAAGTGTATACCAAAGTCTTCCCGGCTTATCAGTTGCTGATCGAAAGCTACAGCAAAGCCCAGGAAGTTGTGACCAACGGCGAAAAACTGGACTCTCAGCGTTAATTATATCCTCCGCGCCGGTTCGGGCGGAGGAATATGTACACTGTGTAACCAAACGAGAGTTAACACGTAAATTCTGCTTGACCGTTTTAGCGCAACTCCCTATAGTAGCGCCCCGTTGCCCCCCAAGCGGTCAGGCAGCAATACAATATGGTGAGGTGTCCGAGTGGCTGAAGGAGCACGCCTGGAAAGTGTGTATACGGCAACGTATCCGGGGTTCGAATCCCCGCCTCACCGCCATATCTTAAGAAGAGCTCGTACGCAAGTACGGGCTTTTTTTTCGCATATTGCATTTGCCGGATGCGGTGCAAGCACCTTATCCACCTTATGAATGACGAACAGCCTGTAGGCCTGATAAGCGAAGCGCCATCAGGCATAGCAGTTATTGTCGGCTGAGCAGCGTTAATACTTCATAATGTGCGGTGTGTGGGAACATATCGAAAAGCTGGACACGTTCAATGCGGTACCCTTGCAACTCGTGGATATCCTTCGCCATGGTTTGTGCATTGCAGCTTGAATAGACAATAAAACGTGGCGCCATGCGGGAAAGAAAATCGCACAGCGGTTTGCCAATCCCGCGACGCGGTGGGTTTACCAGCACCAGATCGGGGGCTTCGTCCTGGGCGGTAGCAAACTGAGTCGAATCCAGCGCCTGAAAATGCAGATTCTGCAACCCAAGCTCCTGCGCCGACTGTTTCGCACAGTTAATCGCCTCTGGCGCGATTTCAATACCTGTTAGTTTCATCTGCGACGTGGCGCAATGCAGACCAAAGCCCCCTACGCCGCAAAACAGATCCCACATATGAGTAACCGGAAGCTGACGCACCCAGTCGCGTGCGGTGGCATATAAATGCCCCGCCACCACTGGGTTGGTCTGAAAAAAGCTCTGCGGGCGTATCCACAACGGCACATCGTTAAAGCGTTCCGCCAGCGCCTGCTGTTCGGTCAGGAAGATTTCTGTCTCCCCTTCCATAATCGCCATATGCACCGGTTGAATATTAACAGTGATCACTTTTAACTGTGGCAATTGTGCCTGCAACCACGGTAGGGCTGCACGCAACTGCGCCAGTTTGGCGTCTGAACGCAGGACAAAGCGCAGCATCATACCGCCATCAAATCGGCTTTCCGTTAACAGCAGATATTTCAGCTCCCCGCGTTTACGCGCCACGTTATAGGGCGTTAACCCCGTCCGGGCGATAAACGGTTTGAGCGCGGCAAATACGGGCGCAAAAGAGGCGGGATAGAGCGGACAATCACACAAATCTTCCGGCGTACCGTCACGATGCAGCATCCCAAGCAGTGGTTTTTCCACGCTGCCGCTGACCACCATTTTGGCTTTGTTGCGAAAAGCGCGTTCCGGGCCGCTGACCGGTGCACACCATTCTCCGACCGAATAATCAGCCAGCAGATTCTGCAGATCGGCTATTTTTGAGAGGAGTTGATCGGCGACAGGCTGTGTTATCCACTGACAGGAGCGGCAGCGCTCAGCGTCATATAGTGCGCACTGCATACAAAAACCTATAAATTAACAGGGGGCCAATATTATACACGTTATTGCAAACGGAAAAACCGCCGACTGGACGCGGGAACAAACAGTAGCAGCAACACCAGCATATCCGGCAACTTTTGCATCACCAGCGTACGCAGGATCTCACGTCTGGACTCTCCCGCAATGCTGAACAGTTCCGGATAACCATAGCCCAACGAGGCCGCCCACAGATAAACGCTGGCGATAATCTGGGTCAACAGATAGACCCAACGCGCCCAGTTACGTCCTTTTACCAGCGAAAATGCGCAGTAGATTTCGATAAACAGCAGCGCCAGGCTGCCCAGAAACACCAGCGTCAAATTCCAGGTCTGCACGCTGCGATGAATAAATTCGCTGGTGCCATGCAACCCTAGCGTATTAAAAATCATCAACAGATCGAGACAGCGGATCATGATAATAGCCAGCGCCGCCACCTGCACCAACGCAGGGACGTTTAAGCGAGCATGTGATGTGGATGATTTCTTAAAAAATCCCAACGCGTCGTCTTCCATGAAAACGGCGCAACCACCACAGCTGCGCCGTATAGACAGGTTGGCAGATTTTAGTTTTTTCAGCCGCGTCTTGCACGTTGGATATCGCGAATCCGTTGTTTTTCTGTTCGCGCCATCAGATACCACGCGATAAATCCGATAATTCCTACCACGCCAAGAATCAGCGTCGCCAGCGCGTTGATCTCCGGGTTAACCCCCATACGTACGCTGGAGAACACCAGCATCGGTAATGTTGTGGCACCAGGACCAGAGACAAAGCTGGCGATAACCAGATCATCAAGCGACAACGTGAAGGCCAGTAACCAGCCGGAGATCACCGCAGGCATAATCATCGGCAGCGTGATAACGAAAAAGACCTTCAGCGGCGTAGCGCCAAGATCCATCGCCGCTTCCTCAATGGAGTGATCCAGTTCGCGCAACCGTGAGGAAATCACCACCGCCACGTACGCCGTACAGAAGGTGACGTGCGCCAGCCAGATGGTCAACATACCGCGATCCGCAGGCCAGCCGATGGCGTGCGCCAGAGCTACAAACAGCAGCAGCAGCGACAAACCGGTAATGACATCCGGCATAACCAGCGGTGCGGTAATCATAAAAGCAAACCCATTCGATCCGCGAAAACGGCCAAAACGCACCATTACCACGGCGGCTATAGTGCCGAGGATTACCGCCATCGTCGCCGCACCCGCGGCAATCGTTAAACTCATGCCGACGGCGCTTATCATCGCGGTATCGTGGAAAAGCTCACCATACCAACGCGTTGACCACCCCGCCCAGACCGTAACCAGCTTCGAGCTGTTAAACGAATAGATAACCAGCATCAGCATCGGGGCATACAGGAAGGTAAAGCCCAGTACCAGAATAAAAATACGCCACGGCGAGCGAACGACCGGTAAGTTATTCATCCGTGTTCCCCCATGCTTTTTTGCTGATATTTGTGGAACCACATGATTGGCACAATCAGTAACAGCAGCATAATAATGGCAACGGCAGACGCCACCGGCCAGTCGCGGTTATTGAAAAATTCCTGCCACAGCACGCGACCAATCATGATGCTATCCGGGCCGCCCAGCAGTTCCGGAATGACAAACTCACCCACAGCCGGGATAAACACCAACATCGATCCGGCGATAATCCCGCCTTTGGTCAATGGCACAATCACGCTAAAGAAGGTTTTCAACGGTCGGGCACCCAAATCCAGCGCCGCCTCTACCAGCGAATAATCAATACGCGTCAACGCGGTGTAAATCGGCAGCACCATAAAGGGTAAATAGGCGTAAACAATCCCGATATAGACCGCCAGATTGGTGTGCAGAATCGTCAATGGTTGATCGATAACGCCCAGCCACATCAGAAAGTTATTCAGTACACCGTTATTTTTCAGGATCCCCATCCAGGCGTACACGCGAATCAAAAACGACGTCCAGGACGGCAGGATCACCAGCAACAACAGAATATTGCGTGTCGAGGGTTTACTGTGTGCGACGGCCCACGCCAGCGGATATCCCAACAGCAGACAACAGATCGTCGAAATCCCCGCCACCTGCAAAGATTGCAGGTAGGCATCAAAATAGAGCGGATCGTCTGTTAACTGCAGGAAGTTGGCTAAGTTGAGCGTGATGGATAGCTGATCGTCAGCCCATGAAACGAGGTCGGTATAGGGTGGAATAGCGCGCGCCATTTCAGCCAAACTGATTTTGAAGACGATCAGAAAAGGCAGAAGAAACAGGAGCAGCAGCCACACATACGGCAGCGCAATCACCAGCTTGCGCCCGTGTTTCATTTGCAGCCGCGACATAAGCAGCGTGAATCGCCCTGCTTTATCCACGTGCGCCGGAGGTTCAAGTGTACTCATCTTCGCTCCTTAAACCGTCAACACCACACAACTGTCAGCATCCCAGCACAAACGGACCTCGTCACCCCAGGTTGGTAATCCCTTGCGATAACGATGTTCATTTTGTAGCTGAGCACTCAGCATCTGGCCGCTTTTCAAACGTACGTGATATACCGACAAATCGCCCAGATAGGCAATGTGCACCACTTCGCCTACCGCGAAGTTATAACCATCTGGCGGAGGAGCCTCACAGAGCATGATTTTTTCCGGGCGCAGCGCAACATACACCGGGACGTTATCGACAATAGATGCATCTGCATCTACTTTCAGCGGATGTACCAGTCCAGGAGACTCAATAATCAGACCCTCTTCCTGGCGTTCTTTAAGTAGTCCCTCAAAAACGTTAACCGAACCGATAAACTCGGCGCTATAGCGCGTAGTCGGATGCTCGTAGATCTCTTCCGGTTCGCCAATCTGCACAAATTTGCCACGGTTCATGATCGCAATGCGCCCTGCCATCGTCATGGCTTCTTCCTGATCGTGCGTTACCATCACGCAGGTCACGCCGACGCGTTCAAGGATATCCGCCACTTCCAGTTGCATGCGGTCACGCAGCTTTTTGTCCAGCGCCCCCATGGGTTCATCCAGCAGCAGTAACTTCGGCCGTTTCGCCAGGCTACGCGCCAGGGCCACACGCTGACGCTGACCGCCAGAAAGCTGGTGCGGTTTGCGTTTGGCGAACTCCTGCATATGCACCAGGCCCAGCATCTCATTCACCCGGCTGGCGATTTCAGCCTTTGGCAGCTTGTCCTGCTTGAGGCCAAAGGCAATGTTCTGCTCAACCGTCATGTGCGGAAACAGGGCATAGGATTGAAACATCATATTGATCGGACGCAGATAAGGCGGGACGTGCGCTAAATCGACGCCATCAAGCATAATTTGCCCGGTTGTCGGCTGTTCAAATCCCGCTAACATGCGCAGCAGAGTCGATTTGCCACAGCCGGATGCGCCGAGCAGGGCAAATATTTCACCTTTGTAGATAGTAAGGTTGACGTCATCGACGGCGTGTTGGCCGTCAAACGACTTGGTCAGGTTGCGAATTTCAAGCAGCGGGGTCAGCGCCTTGCGGATTTTCGCGTGTGGGCGTGGGGTTGCATCATTCACTCAGGTGCTCTCCGGCATAAAACAAAGAAACGGTGCAAATAACGCACCACGGTGGTGCGTATTGCCGGGTTAGGTGTGTTTAGGATCAACACTGCCCGGCAGGCATCAATCCTGCCGGGTCATGTCCCAAACATCAGGTTATTTTCCGCTTTTTACCTTCGTCCACGCTCGGGTACGGACACGGTCGATCTTCGGATCCTGTACTTTCAGCGTGAACAGCTTGGCGCGCACATCCGCAGGCGGGTAGATGCCAGGGTTATCACGAACTTCCTGACTGACCAGAGCCGTCGCTTCTTTGTTGGCATTGGCATAGAACACGTGGTCGGAAATATGCGCAATCACATCAGGACGCAGCAGGTAGTTGAGGAACTGATAGGCTTCGTCTTTGTTTTTGGCATCGGCTGGCATCGCGAATACGTCAAAGAACGCCATTGCCCCTTCTTTAGGAATTGAGAAAGAGATATTGACGCCATTTTTCGCTTCTTTTGCACGGTTCGCCGCCTGCCATACGTCCCCCGCCCAGCCAATCGCTACGCAGGTATCACCGTTTGCCAGGTCGTTAATATATTGCGAAGAGTGGAAGTAGCGAATATTCGGACGCAGTTTCAACAGCAGGTCGGTCGCCGGTCCGGTGTAATCATCTGCTTTGGTACTGTTTGGATCTTTACCCAAATAGTTCAGTACGGTTGCAAACACCTCTTCAGGCGCATCAAGGAAAGAGACACCGCAACTTTTGAGTTTTTCCAGGTTTTCCGGTTTGAGGATCAAATCCCAGCTATCAACCGGCGCATCTGGCCCCAGTACCGCTTTCACTTTGTCCACGTTATAGCCAATACCGGTCGTTGCCCACATATACGGCATCGCAAACTTGTTATCCGGATCGTGTTTACCCACCAGCTTCAGCAGTTCGGGATCGAGGTTTTTCCAGCCCGGTAATTTGCTCTTATCCAGCGGCTGGAAGACGCCTGCGGTTAGTTGACGTTCAAGGAAACTGGCGGAAGGAACAACCAGGTCAAAACCGGTGCTGCCCGCCATGAGCTTACCTTCCAGTACTTCATTGGAATCAAATACGTCATAGATAACTTTAATTCCGGTCTCTTTTTCAAAGTTAGCCACCGTATCCGGAGCAATATAATCAGACCAGTTATAAATATGCAGCGTTTTTTGTTCAGCAGCGAGCGTGCCGGCAGAGATGGACATCAGAGCACCCACAACCAGGCCTGATAACCATTTTTTATTTAAGGCGGTCATAATCTCTTTCCTTCTGAAAGTTCGTTAACAAACGAACAAAAATGTCACACTCTAATGATATGCAAGAAACGTGCATATTCTTTCATGCGGCATCAATGAAAAGAGAGACCTCTCCCGATGCCGCTATCGCCCGCAGATATCCGCCCACTCATTCACCACGTATTGTAGCCGCAGCTCAGGTCATACGGGGCAGTTAGAAAATTAACGTCTATATGCTTCGCAAGAATAACTTTAGCCAGGTTTTGTGGATATAGCCCAGATTAAAAAACGTCTTTTATCAATTTTTTATGCAGGAATTGTCTATGACATAAAGCAGAAGGAGCAGAATGGAAGTGAATAATTCTTTAATAAAAGGTTAAACACAGAATAAAAACAGGCCGTACGCAACCGCTCTGGTAGCGGCTGCGCAAAATGCGTCCAGATTCAGGGGGAATTAATGGAGGAAATGGACTTCAGCGTTGCTGTTTTGCGTATCTTCTTCAGCATTAAATAACAGCTGATGCGCCCCAGCTTCGAGGATCACCATCGATATCTGCTCTTCGCTCTGGCGAACAAAACATTCAAACTGCTCAAACGTTACGCCCGGCGTAACGGATAAAGACTGGCAAACCACCAGCTTTGGCAGATTATCATCCTGCATATCCAGAAATGCTTTTACCGTCAGTGAACTGGCATTAATCGCGGACAAATCGGCGGCCAGTGGCAACAGTGCGGAAGGTCTGACTTCCGCCATCGCAGAAAACAGGATGACGTTATCCACCAAATCAACTTTTGCATCAAAGATGCCGTCAAAGTTCTGCATATGAGGTAAATGCAGCGCCTGACAGGTATCGCATTCAAAAAAACTCATGCCCAGGTCGTCGAGCCATTGACGCAACGTATCCAGAGTGGGAACGACCAGTGATGTCATAATAATGTGCGACCTCTATTGATGAAAAAAATACCGGCACAGCTTACGCAAAAAGAGCGTGTCATACCACGATCGCAATCGATATTGTGTTTAGCCGCCGATTTTAAGACAAAATTCAGGCGTAGCATGGCGCTCGATCCACTGGATCATCTTGCCGGCAATGTCTATCCCGGTGGTTTTCTCGACCCCTTCCAGACCCGGAGAAGCGTTAACTTCCATGACCAACGGCCCACGTTCTGCACGCAGAATATCAACACCAGCAACATCCAGCCCCATGGTCTGAGCGGCTTTGAGCGCAATTTTTCTTTCGCGCGGCGTGATATTCGCAATCGTAGCAACCCCGCCGCGATGGAGATTAGAACGAAAATCGCCCTCTTTCGCACGGCGTTCAATGGCAGCCACCACCTCGTCACCCACCACGAAACAGCGAATATCCCGCCCTTGCGCTTCTTTGATATATTCCTGAACCAGAATATGAGCATTCAGCCCACGAAACGCATCCACGACACTTTCCGCGGCCTGCCGTGTTTCCGCCAGCACCACGCCGATCCCCTGTGTGCCTTCAACCAGTTTCACCACCAGCGGCGCGCCGCCAACCATATCAATCATGTCGCTGGTATCGTCCGGGGAGTGAGCAATCCCGGTGATGGGTAAATCAATCCCCTGACGCGCCAGCAACTGCAGCGAACGCAGCTTATCGCGCGCGCGCGTAATCGCTACCGATTCATTTAACGGATAGCTACCCAACATTTCAAACTGACGCAGCGCCGCCGTACCATAAAAGGTAATCGCTGAACCAATCCGTGGGATCACCGCGTCAAAATGGGGAAGCTGGCGGCCCTTGTAATGAATAGATGACGCCGCCGGGCTGATGTTCATATAGCAAGAAAGCGGATCGATAATTTCAACCAGGTGACCGCGCTGCATCGCCGCTTCACGCAGGCGCTTACAAGAATAGAGCGTTCCGTCCCGGGACAAAATGGCAATTTTCACCCTGCACCTCTCAATGACCTGGTAAAAGCAGGCGTATCATACACTGGGTTGAAATCTTTAGCGCGTGGCCCATCCCTGTTTATGCAAATATTCCAGGATAAAGGGACGACTTTCTTTAATGATGGTTCGGCGAATGTGATCGCTCCAGGTGTCACGACGCGTATTGCTGCCGCGAGTCAGATAGTACTGCGCAAGCTGTTCGTCATACTGCGACAAAACGTCTGTATCGAGCGGCTGATACTGGTTTTCGTGCACAACCAGCGACGCAGGCAGGCGCGGCTTGATATCCGGGTTATCCGCAGGCCAGCCAAGGCACAAACCAAACAGCGGCAGAACATGCTGCGGCAGTTTCAATAATTCCGTGACCGACTCAATATTGTTACGCAACCCACCAATATACACACCGCCAAGTCCCAGCGATTCTGCCGCCGTCAGCGCATTTTGCGCCATCATCGCCGTATCAACCACACCCAGCAGCAGTTGTTCTGCCAGCCCCAACTGCGCGTCAGGGCAAATCTGCAAATGACGGTTAAAGTCAGCGCAAAACACCCAGAATTCAGCGGCCTGCGCCACATGCTTTTGACCGCCAGATAAGGTAGCCAGCGATTCACGCAGAGTTTTATCGGTTATCCGAACAATCGTTGTGCACTGTAAAAAACTGGAGCTTGAGGTGCCCTGAGCGGCGGCAATGATTGCCTCTCGCTGTGCGTCAGAAATAGCTTCATCGGTAAAATGGCGAATGGAACGGTGGCTGCGGATTAAATCAATGGTTGGCGTCATCTCTTTTTTCTCTGTCTGAACGGGAAGAATCGTCGGGAGCGCACGACAGGAGCTGCGGCGCCAGCAGTTGAGCAATGCGCCACATCAACATCACTGCGGCGGGTAACATCAGCAGTACGCCCAGAAATATCATCACCACGCAGGCTAACGGGCTGTTAAGCGGCGCGGGTAAGGTCAGGTAATCATTAAGCGACAGCAGCGCCAGCGATAACAAAACCATCCCCATTATTTCCAGCATCAATACGCTCTTGGGTAATACACCGATGGTGCGCATAAGTGACCTCCCGGCGAAATGGCTTTTATTATAAAACGTTCCGGCTCGTCGTGTTTAACAGTTATAGCTTGAGGATATCAAAGCAACAGGCCGAACCTGCTTTCCATCCGTCACAAATCGCGGCATCATAATAAGTATTCGCCATCCGGCCTGATAAGTTCGAGGAGAGAGAGATGTTTGCCGTTATTTTTGGTCGCCCAGGGTGCCCGTATTGCGTGCGCGCAAAAGAATTAGCAGAAAAATTAAGCAATGAGCATGACGATTTTAACTTCCGCTACATTGACATCCATGCCGAAGGTATTACGAAAGCCGATCTGGAAAAGACGGTAGGTAAGCCAGTAGAAACCGTTCCGCAGATTTTTGTTGATCAAAAACACATCGGCGGATGCACGGATTTTGAGGCGTGGGCAAAAGAAAATATGAATCTGTTCGCCTGATAGCAGTTTCTACGCCCTCCGCTGGAGGGCGTCATCAGTTCTTTTTCCGTCGTTGATGCTGATTGAATAAGCTACTGATAAACAAAAAACACAATGCGCCAAGCGCGCACCAAAACACCGCACTGAATAACCACGCCATCTCTTGCCACAATGAACGCGTCGGCATAAAAACGAACCGCATCAGTAACAGACAGCACGGTGCCGCCAACATTGCACCAAGAAGAGGTCTGAGCACCTCCCGCCGATGGGAGAAAAAGCTTGCTGCAGCACCAGGCAAGATAAAAAACAACAACCCGACCTCTGGATGCCCTGCCGCTCTGAATGCCCCTTTCACGTTTAGCGTTAATGAAAGACACACCACAATAAAGAGCACAAAGCAGCAGATCGCCCCCGCCCAACTTTGCTTATGTTTCAATCGTTCCTCCTGACACATTCTCTATCGAACACTCTTTTCGCCCGCAGGCGTCCAGTCAGATAAAGTAACTCGGCATTCCATGCCAAAAACACACCCACACGATTCTTATAGCCGTTGATACGTAATGAGATTAAACTATCCGCATATATTGTTATGCTGCATTAATCGGGGCTGTGTGCGGTGCTGTCGCCCCTTAATTTCTGGCAAAAACATTAGCGTAAATTGCCATTTCTTTCAATAGCTTACTAGTAAACAAGAAGTTAGCCTCAGTGAATATAAACGTCGCAGATTTGTTAAATGGGAATTACATCCTGTTATTATTTGTGGTCCTGGCTCTGGGCCTCTGCCTGGGTAAATTACGCCTGGGTTCAGTCCAACTCGGTAATTCCATTGGCGTTTTAGTGGTGTCCCTATTATTAGGTCAGCAGCACTTTAGTATTAACACCGACGCATTAAATCTCGGCTTTATGCTGTTTATTTTTTGTGTCGGTGTCGAAGCCGGCCCCAACTTTTTTTCGATTTTTTTTCGCGATGGGAAAAATTATCTAATGCTTGCTCTGGTGATGGTCGGTAGCGCAATGCTGATCGCCCTGGGGCTGGGTAAGCTATTTGGCTGGGACATCGGCCTGACGGCGGGTATGCTGGCCGGTTCGATGACCTCCACGCCGGTGCTGGTCGGCGCAGGCGATACCTTGCGCCATTCCGGAATGGCAGGCTCACAGCTTTCCACCGCCCTCGATAACCTGAGTCTGGGGTACGCCCTCACCTATTTGATTGGACTGGTCAGTCTGATTGTCGGTGCGCGCTACCTGCCAAAACTTCAACATCAGGACCTGCAAACCAGCGCCCAACAAATTGCGCGTGAGCGTGGTCTGGACACTGACGCCAACCGTAAGGTTTATCTGCCGGTGATCCGCGCGTACCGCGTGGGCCCGGAGCTGGTGGCATGGGCTGATGGTAAGAATCTGCGCGAACTGGGTATTTATCGTCAGACCGGCTGCTACATTGAACGCATCCGCCGCAACGGCATCCTGGCTAACCCGGACGGTGACGCAGTGCTGCAAATGGGCGACGAAATAGCCTTAGTAGGTTATCCAGACGCGCATGCCCGCCTCGATCCCAGTTTCCGTAACGGCAAAGAAGTGTTCGATCGCGATCTGCTCGATATGCGTATCGTCACTGAAGAGATTGTGGTGAAAAACCACAATGCCGTTGGCCGTCGCCTGGCCCAGTTGAAGCTGACCGACCACGGCTGTTTCCTCAACCGCGTGATCCGCAGCCAGATCGAAATGCCTATCGATGACAACGTCGTGCTCAATAAAGGTGACGTATTGCAGGTTAGCGGCGATGCCCGTCGCGTTAAAACGATCGCAGATCGTATCGGCTTCATTTCCATTCACAGTCAGGTGACCGATCTGCTGGCCTTCTGCGCCTTCTTTATCATTGGTCTGATGATTGGGATGATCACTTTCCAGTTCAGTAATTTCAGCTTCGGTATTGGGAATGCGGCTGGATTACTGTTCGCCGGGATTATGCTCGGCTTCCTGCGTGCCAACCATCCAACGTTTGGCTATATCCCGCAGGGCGCGCTGAACATGGTGAAAGAGTTTGGTCTGATGGTATTCATGGCAGGCGTCGGTTTGAGCGCAGGTAGCGGCATTGGCAATGGCCTTGGTGCCGTTGGTGGTCAAATGCTGATTGCCGGATTGGTTGTGAGCCTGGTTCCGGTTGTTATTTGTTTCTTGTTTGGCGCTTACGTATTGCGCATGAACCGCGCCCTGCTGTTTGGTGCCATGATGGGCGCGCGTACCTGCGCTCCGGCAATGGAAATCATCAGCGACACGGCCCGCAGCAACATCCCGGCATTAGGCTATGCTGGCACCTACGCCATTGCCAACGTTCTGCTGACATTGGCGGGGACACTCATCGTCATTGTCTGGCCAGGCCTTGGTTAGCACTGAAAATCACCCTTAAACGAAAATTTTTTGCAGTTCAGCAGAACTTTTCTTCAAGGTGTCAGTCATAACTATTGCCACTGCTTTTCTTTGATGTCCCCAATTTGTGGAGCCCATCAACCCCGCCGTTTTGGTTCAAGGTTGATGGGTTTTTTGTTGCCTGAAATTTGCTATCCCCCCCTTCTCCCCGTAATCCCTCCCCCAAATTTGCAGCACGCCGGTTATGGCACATACTTTTAATCGGTGCTTAAAGGTGACGGGAGTTTACTATGTTGCTTACTGGAAAGGTTGCGGTGATCTTCGGCGGCAGCGGCGCTATTGGTAGCACGGTTGCACAGGCGATGGCGCGCGAAGGTGCTCATGTATACCTGGGCGCGCGCTGTCAGGAAAAGCTTGATTGGGCGGCCAGTCGCCTGCGAATGGCGGGGGGTACCGTCGATACGTTTATCACCGATGTGCTCGACGAGCACGACACCTCAACACAAGTTACCCGCCTGGTACAGCAAATCGGTGGAATTGATGTGGTGGTTAACGCGACCGGCTTTATGCATGAACAGGGCAAGCGCATCGACGCATTATCCCTCTCTGAGTTTATGAGTGGTATCACCCCTTTCCTTGCGGCTCAGTTCAATATCGCAAAAGCCGTAACGCCGCACATGGGCGGCAATCGAGCTGGCGTCATTCTCACCATCGTTGCTCCCGCAGCCCCGATGGCGATGCCTGGGCATCTCGGCCACATCGTCGGTTGTGCAGGAACAGAAGCGTTTATTAAAGCGCTTGCCAGCGAGACGGGCCCCATAAACATTCGTGTCGTCGGCGTGCGCTCGCATGCGATTATGGATGCGGTAGCGGCCGGTTCCTATACCGGGGAGATTTTCACCGCGAAAGCGCAGTCAATGGGTTTAACCGTCGAACAATGGTTAGGCGGTGCGGCACAAGGCACCATGCTCGGACGTCTGCCTACGCTGGCACAAATCGCTGAGGTTACGACCTTTCTGGCTTCAGACCATGCCGGAGCAATGACCGCCACGGTGGTAAATATTACCGGGGGCGCAACCGTAAGCTAATTTACCCGCTTTTCACGCCGTGCGCTGCTGCGAGCCTTTTTTTGCACTCGGGCGGGAACACAATGCTATACCGCACATAATAACCAACACGCTCACCAGATGATATGAATGCAGGGTGACGTGCAAAAACATAACGCTAAATAATCCGCCACTCAGTGGGATCAAGTGTGAATAGATCTCTCCGCGGGTTGCGCCAATAGCGCTAATCCCTTTGTTCCATAACAGATATGACAGCCAGGAAGGAAAAATGACAAGGTATGCCAGCCCAGTAATAACGCCTGTATTGGCATAGCTATCCCAGCCCGGCATACCATTGCGCATCAGCTCCACAGCCAGTACCGGAATAAGCACCATCGCACCGAGCAGCGCGCTCACGGCGACAAAGGCGTTTCCCTTCACCTCACGCGGTTTAATGCGCAAAAAGGCACAATAGACGGCCCAACTTAACGCCGACCCCATGGTCCAGACATCGCCCCGATTCAGATGTGCAAATACCCGCGTATGTATCATATCGCCCTGCGAAACCAGCCAGATAACACCAACGGTACTCAGGATCACACCTGCTATATTTCGCGCAGAAATCCGCTCTTTAAAAAAGAACTTATTGATTAACAGAACGAGCGCCGGGGTGGTGGACATATAAATCGCGGCATTGAGCGAGGTTGTATATTGCAGGCCGATATACAGCGTTAAGGGGAAAAGAACCTGACCACAAAGTGCGAGGAAGACGATGGTACCCAAGGATGTTTTCATCACCGGCCATTGCTCTGCGACCTGACGAAAATAGAGCGCCATCAATAATAACGCGGTAAATATCCAGCGTGCCGCTGATAAAACAATGGGATTAACTTCAGCGACCAACAGGTGACCAACCACATAATTCCCACCCCAAAAACAGGCAGCCAGACTGAGTAAAAGATAGGGCATATTTGCGCCTTATTGCCAGTTGTACGGTATGACCACAAGGCTACGGCGGCGTGAGAATGAATGCTAATATAACGTTTTTATCCATCTGCATAGATTAAAACTATGAAATTTACGCTAAGACAACTTGAGTTTTACATCGCACTTGCAGAAACATTACAAATTTCCAAAGCTGCTGCGCGCTGTCATATTTCTCAGTCATCAATGACTATTGCCATGCGGAATCTGGAAGATGCATTAGACGTGCAGCTATTTGTACGTTACCCCAAAGGGGTGAAGCTCACCGCCGAGGGCGAGCGCTTTCTGGCGCATGCCTGCAACATCATCAACAGTAGCCACTCGGCTGTTGACGACCTGCATGACAGGAGTGAAATTCTTACCGGCACGGTGCGCATAGGCATTGCCGAAACGCTCTCTGCTTATCTTATCCCGGATATACTCAACGATATTGAACGACGTTTTCCTTTGCTGGAGATCGTGTTTTATGAAGCTACAGCACCGGAACTGGTACAGGCGCTACGGGAACACGAGGTCGATTTTTGTCTGCTTCTTACCTCAAACATCAGCCATGATAACGACCTGGAGATCGAAACATTTATTCGTTCACAGCGCCGCCTGTGGACGTCTATTGGGCATCCGCTACAGAGCAAGTCTTCAATCCGTTTAATAGACGTCGAGAAGCTACCATTTTTACTGCTGGAAACCGATAAGTACCCTGACGTAATCATCGATTACTGGCAGCAGCGTGGCTATACGCCCAATATCAGTTTTCGCAGCAACTCTTTTGAAGCAATAAGAAGCCTGGTTGCAAAAGGCAGAGGAATAACTATTTTATCCGACCTGGTGTATCGCCCGTGGTCACTGGATGGTCTGCGCGTCATGCACAGAACGATTGATGATTTTATTACTTATATGGATGTCGGGACGGTAAAAAAAGCCGCCCGGCCATTGACGCCAGAAGCGGTGAAAGTCGTTGATTTTTTACGTCAGGCCATTACCCGCCTCGACAAACCATTTTGATGATTTTATCTCTGCGGCAATCCGGCAATACGCTCCACCATCATCAGAATATCTTCCCGCGACAGCGGTTTTTTGTCGGTAACAAAATGCAGCGTCATTCCTTCGAGAAATGCATCCAGCGCCCGCGCAGTTACCGGTTCAAACCACTGTTCCAGCGTTTGTTGACTGCGTAACATCCAGTTTTGCATCACCGTTTTCAACGTCGGTTTGCGACTGGCGAAAGCATACAACTGGTACATGAGTTCCATATTATCGGGCGTTGTAACCTGGGAGCTGTAAATCATCTCGGTAATGGCATGGCAGGCTGCCTGCGCATCCGCAACGTCGGCAAAAAAAGCCTGATACTGCTGAGACATCGTGTCAGTAAAGCGCCCGAACGCCTCCATTAAAAGCTCATCTATTCCCGAAAAATAATAGGTCATTGAACCCAGCGGTACCCCGGCAATCATGGCGATTTTTCGGTGCGTAACCCCATGGACACCGTAGGCGATTACCGCCTCAAGGGTGGCCTGAACTATCTTTTCCCGCCGTAGCGGATCGTTCGCGCGTCGCACTGCATTTCCTCACCTTGCGTTTGTGTACAAATGTACACAGTCTTGCTAATGTTGTCTTCTTCCCTCTTTTCTTTGGCTCGAATTCATGACAGGCACCTCACCACGCAAAGCCTTAAGACGTCGCACCTGGGCGCTTTTCACGTTTTTCTTTTTACCCGGATTACTAATGGCTTCCTGGGCAACGCGTACTCCTGCCATCCGAGATATCCTCTCCATCTCCACCGCCGAAATGGGCGCGGTATTGTTTGGACTCTCTATTGGTTCGATGAGTGGCATTCTTTGTTCGGCCTGGCTGGTGAAACGATTTGGCACGCGTAAAGTGATCCGTACCACCATGTCCTGTGCCGTCCTCGGGATGGCTATCCTCAGCGCGGCGCTATGGTTGCATTCCGCATGGCTTTTCGCGTTTGGCCTGGGCGTGTTTGGCGCCAGCTTTGGCGCAGCGGAAGTCGCCATCAACGTCGAAGGCGCGGCAGTTGAGCGCGAAATGAACAAGACCGTGCTGCCGATGATGCATGGTTTTTACAGTCTGGGAACGCTGGCGGGAGCCGGGGTCGGGATGATGCTTACCGCCTTCAGCGTGCCTGCGACCGTACATATTTTATTGGCGGCAATGGTGGCAATCACTCCTGTCTTTATCGCCATCAAGGCCATTCCAGACGGCACGGGTAAGAATGCCTCTGACGGCGCTCACTCCAGCGAAAAAGGCGTGCCTTTCTATCGCGACATCCAGTTGCTGCTGATTGGCGTAGTGGTGCTGGCGATGGCGTTTGCTGAAGGTTCGGCCAACGACTGGCTGCCGCTGTTGATGGTGGATGGCCACGGATTTAGCCCGACATCAGGCTCGCTGATTTATGCTGGATTTACGCTGGGTATGACCGTGGGTCGATTCACCGGCGGCTGGTTTATCGACCGCTACAGCCGCGTCGCGGTGGTGCGTGCCAGCGCGCTGATGGGGGCGCTTGGCATCAGTCTGATTATTTTTGTCGATAGCACATGGGTAGCGGGTGTTTCCGTTATTCTGTGGGGGCTTGGTGCATCGCTCGGCTTCCCGCTGACCATTTCAGCAGCCAGCGACACCGGTCCCGATGCGCCAACCCGCGTCAGCGTTGTAGCGACCACCGGCTACCTGGCATTCCTGGTAGGGCCGCCGCTGCTGGGCTATCTGGGTGAACATTACGGCCTGCGCAGCGCTATGCTGGTGGTGCTGGCGCTGGTGCTTATCGCCGCCATTGTCGCGAAAGCGGTGGCGAAACCGGATCTCAAAAATACCCCTGTGATGGAGAACAGCTAATGAGCATCAAATTAATTGCGGTCGACATGGATGGCACATTTTTAAGCGACCAAAAAACCTATAACCGTGAGCGGTTTATGGCGCAATATTGTCAAATGAAAGAACAAGGGATCCGCTTTGTCGTCGCCAGCGGCAACCAGTATTACCAGCTCATCTCCTTTTTCCCTGAACTGGCCAATGAAATCTCATTTGTCGCTGAAAACGGCGGTTGGGTAGTCAGTGAAGGGAAAGATATTTTTAACGGTGAACTGGCAAAAGACGATTTCAAGGCCATCGTGGCTCATCTGTTGACCCGTACGGACATCGACATTATTGCCTGCGGTAAAAACAGCGCCTATACGCTCAAAAAATACAGCGATGAGCATAAATCCGTTTCCGCCATGTACTATCATCGTCTTGAATTTGTAGATAATTTTGACAATCTCAACGACGTTTTTTTCAAATTTGGACTGAATATTTCAGACGATCGTATCCCGCAGGTGCAGGCCGATCTCCATGAGGCAATTGGCGATATCATGGTACCGGTGCATACCGGCTACGGCAGCATCGATTTAATTATACCAGGTGTGCATAAGGCAAACGGTCTGCGCCTGCTGCAACAACGCTGGAATATTAGCGACGACGAGGTTGTTGTGTTTGGCGATGGCGGAAATGATATTGAGATGCTGCGTCAGGCGGGATTTAGTTTCGCAATGGCCAACGCTCACGAACCGGTTGTCCAGGCGGCAAAATATCGCGCGGGATCGAACAACGAAGAGGGTGTGCTGGATGTTATCGACCGCGTATTAAAAAACGAAGCGCCGTTTACGCATTAACGCCTCAGCACAGACGGCAACAAAATGATGATATGATCTATTCATAATCCGCCTCAAATTAACCCCACTGGATTATTACCTCCAGTGATTACTTCAGGCGAGCGGATCATGAAGAAAAGTGTACTGATGGCGACATTGTTGCTGGGTTTTGCGGGGACTTCATTTGCGCAAAGCGTTACCGTGGATGTACCAAGCGGTTATAAAGTGGTGGTCGTGCCCTCTTCCGTCAGCGTTCCGCAGGCGGTCAACGTGACGACCGCGCCACAAACAGTATATGTTGCTCCAACACCTGCCCCGGCACCTGTCTATCGCGCACATCCCTATGCGCGACATGTTGCCAGCGTAGGTGAAGGGATGGTTATCGAACATCAGATTGACGACCATCACTGAGTTTCGTCAGGCCCGGGCAACCGGGCTTTAGCCTTCCCGGGAATTCCCTACCCGTTTATCTTTCAGAAAGATAACCATCAATATCAGCCACAGTACGCCGCTTGCCAGATTAAACAGGCTGAACAAGCCGTTTCCTCCCAGCAGATAAGCGTGTTTACTCAGCTCAATACCGACGGTGAAAATCAGCATCTGCAACATGCCCATAGCGGCAGAAACCGTCCCCTTACTCATTTCACTGGCAAACAACGTCAGGCGGACCAGCCCCGCATTCGCCACGCCAATGCCAAACGCATAGACACTCAAACCCGCCGTCATCCACAAATACGCATGGGATGACACTACCGTGGCCGCCGCGGCAATCACCAGCCCGACGGCGATAGGCCAGCCACCCATGATAATCAGCGAACGCACGGTCTTGCGCGAAGTCAGGCGCGCCAGCACCAGATTACCGACAATCAGCGCCCCAAAAATCGGCACCTGCAACAGGCCATATTCGTAACTGCTGAGATGTTCACCGCTGATGATAATAATCGGCGACTGGGCAATCCACGCCAGTAACGGCAGGCTGACAAAACCCAACGCCAGCGCGCCCGCGACAAAACGTACGTTCCTGAGCACCAGCTTATAATCTTTGCCCAACTCTTTAATGGACAGCTTTTCACCCAGCCGGGTCGCCGTTTCCGGCATCGCGCGTTGCAGGCCAAAGAAGGAGATAGCTGCGAGAGCGGCAAACAGGATAAACATCCCTTCCCACGGCAGAACATGTACCCAGGCCGCGCCAACTAACGGTCCCAGCAGCGGCGCAATCAGCGCCACGTTTGCCATCAGCGCGGTTATTTTTATACACACTGCTTCCTCAAAGGATTCCTGAATAGCGGCGTAACCCACCGCGCCAATAAAGCACAGGCTTATCCCCTGCAAGAAACGCAGAAAAGTAAATTGCTCAATATTCTGTGCCAGCAGAGTCGCAAGGCAGGTCACAATGAACCAGAGTACGCCGGTTAACATTACAGGGCGACGACCAATACGATCCGACAGCGGCCCTAACAGCCACTGTAAAAACATGCCACCCGCCAGATAGGCAGTCATGGAAGTGGGTACCCAGTCTAATCCGGCCTGATATTGCTCCACCACGGCCAACATTCCAGGTTGGATCATATCGTTACCGATATAAGTAGAGAATTCGTAAAGCACCAGACAGAGAGGGAAAAGTAATGCCTGACGCCCCAACCGGGCGCCTGAAGATAAACGGTTTTGCATGCAGTCTCTTAGCAAATGAAAAAACGCGCAAAGTGTAATAAATGCGCCGTACCGGTGATAGTGAATTATGTGATTTGAAAGCAAAATGAGCACATTTTTACATTCATTTGCTCAAGAACATTTTGCTTTAAGGTTAATTTAAGTTGAGGCCGCTATCATGCTCATTAAGTCTCATTAATTGTCTTAAAAATAGTCATTTAGCAGACAAATAAGACAAGACCGCTTTTTATCCCGTAACAGCAATTTTATGCTCTCCCCCTATGGGCCTTTTAACGAGTACACTGAGTCTGGACGTTATGCTGGAAAATCTTAATAATTCGCTGTTTTACCTGATCAACGCAACGCCGGACTCTGCGCAATGGGCTATCTCGCTGGCCATATTTATTGCCAAAGATTTAATCAGCATTGTCCCGCTGTTAGCGGTTATTCTCTGGCTTTGGGGACCGCGCGCTCAGGTTACTCTCCAGCGCCAGTTGGTCATAAAAATGGCGATAGCGCTGGCAGTTGGCCTGACTATTTCATGGCTGATGGGGCATCTGTTCCCCCACGATCGTCCGTTCGTTAACCACATCGGGTACAACTTCCTCCACCATGCGGCGGATGACTCTTTCCCGAGCGATCACGGCACGGTTATCTTTACTTTTGCTCTGGCTTTCCTGTTCTGGCATCGCCTGTGGACTGGCGCGCTGCTGATGGTTGTCGCCGTAGCGATTGCCTGGTCGCGCGTATACCTTGGCGTACACTGGCCGCTGGATATGCTGGGCGGATTCCTGGCTGGGCTGATCGGCTGCCTGAGCGCCCAGATGATCTGGCAACGGTTCGGCGCGCCCCTGTACTTCGGCTTGCAGACCTGCTATCGCACCTGTTTCGCTCTGCCCATCCGTAAAGGCTGGGTGCGTGACTAACCCACGGTAAAAAGAGTAGTATTAGGCGCAATACGAGCACTTATTCTACTCTCCAGGGGAACTATGGAAACTCGACGCGACGAGCGTATTGGTCAGTTGCTACAGGCGCTGAAACGCAGCGATAAATTACACCTCAAAGAAGCCGCGACGCTGCTGGGCGTATCTGAGATGACCATTCGTCGCGACCTGAATAATAACAATGCGCCTGTCGTCTTGCTCGGGGGCTATATTGTTCTGGAGCCCCGCAGCGCCAACCACTATTTAATCAGCGATCAAAAATCCCGTCTGGTTGATGAAAAACGCCGTGCCGCCCAGCAGGCGGCGAGCCTCGTGCAGGCGCATCAGACCATCTTTTTCGACTGCGGCACGACGACGCCGTGGATTATTGAGGCTATCGACAATGAACTGCCTTTCACCGCAATCTGCTACTCGCTGAATACGTTTCTGGTATTGCAGGAAAAACCACAGTGTCGCGTCATTCTATGTGGCGGGGAATTTCATGCCAGTAACGCCATCTTCAAACCTCTCGATTTTCAGGAAACACTGAATAATCTGTGCCCGGATATCGCCTTTTATTCCGCGGCAGGCGTGCACATTGAGAAAGGCGCGACCTGCTTTAATCTGGAAGAATTAGCGGTGAAACACTGGGCAATGTCGATGGCGCAGCATCACGTTCTGGTGGTCGACCACAGCAAGTTTGGGAAGGTACGTCCTGCGAGGATGGGGGAATTAAAACGCTTTGATACCATCATCAGTGATAGCCGCCCCGACGATGAGTTTGTTGAATACGCCAAGGCGCAACGCATAAAGCTGTTGTATTAGGTGATACTGCCGGACAGCGATGTTAGCGCCATCCGGCAATCGTTTAGATTAAGAGAACCAGCCGCCAAACCACTGGTGGAACTTCATCATCACAAAATCCCACATCCGGCTAAAGAAACCACCTTCTTCCACTGCTTCCATCACCATCAACGGACGCTGCTCGATAGATTTACCGTTCAACTGGAAGTCGATAGTCCCCACAACCTGCCCCTTTTTCAGCGGCGCGGTTAACTGTGGCTCGGTTAGCGTAAAGCTAGCTTTCAGGTTCTTAAGCTGACCGCGCGGGATGGTTACCGAACCCGCTTCCCCAGCACCCAAATTGACTTCGCTCTTATCACCAAACCAGACGCGCTGAGTCACGAAGGTGGCATCCGGTTTAATCGGCGTAACGGTTTCAAAGAAGCGGAAACCCCAGGTCAGCAGCTTTTCGGATTCATTAAAACGAATGCGGTCGGTTTTCGCCCCCAGCACCACGGAGATCAGGCGCATATCGCCCTGGGTCGCGGAAGCGACGAGGTTATAACCCGCGCCCGCCGTGGTACCGGTTTTCATTCCGTCCACGTTCAGATTGGTGCTCCACAACAGACGGTTGCGGTTCGGCTGGCGAATTTTATTAAAGGTAAACTCTTTCTCTTTGTGGATAGCGTACTCTTCGGGCACATCGTGGATTAACGCCTTGCCGAGCAACGCCATATCACGCGCGGTACTGAACTGCCCTGCCGCATCCAGGCCATGCACCGTCTGGAACGTGGTATTGGTCAGTCCCAGTTTTTTCGCGTAACCGTTCATCAGACCGATGAAGGACTCCTGACTCCCGGCAACGTAATCAGCGAGTGCAATACAGGCATCATTACCAGACTGAATGATAACGCCTTTGTTCAGATCGGATACCGCAACCTGATCGCCAGGTTTGAGGAACATAACCGACGAACCGCGCAGGGCCGGATTACCGGTCGCCCAGGCATCTTTGCCCACGGTGACCATGTCGTTGAGGTTAATTTTTCCGGCCTTCAGCGCCTGACCGACCACATAGCTGGTCATGATTTTGGTCAGACTGGCAGGATCCAGTTTCTCATCAGCATTACCTTCCGCCAGCACCTTGCCGCTGGCGTAATCCATCAGGATCCATGCACGCGCGTCCACGCTCGGAGGAGCCGTGGGTTGCTCCGCCGCCTGTACGGTCGGTGCCAAAAGGATTAAGAGTGCAGAACCAGCAGCAAAGCTGCGAAGTGAAGAGAAGTATTGCGTCATAAATGCCACCCGAGTATCCATTCTAAAAAACCACGTCATACCACACCGTGTTTACACAAAACTGGCCAGACAACCTCGGCCAACCCATTGCAGAAAAAGTCTGATGGATGACGTGTAAAATAAGTGCGGTGAGTAATAACGCACTAACGAGCTTAAAGAAACCGTAAGTTGGTAAAGTTTTTAAAGTTTATGCAATAACGCAGCGCAGCGCTGCCCCTGGCACGATTTTTTTAGACGTTGTTGCGTAAATATTAGGTTTCCCCCACCATGTGAGCTAAATAGCTGCGCGGAATAGTAGATCACTGAAAGGGAACTCAGCCCGGATTGTGCGATCTGATCAATCGCCAAACCAACCAAAATCACCAACCGGACTGAGCGATGCCGATC
>NZ_VDAY01000069.1:0-483 GCF_019584005.1 Citrobacter sp. EC_71 | reverse complement strand
AAAGCTTACTGAAGCCAGACTTGAAGAAGTATTAACGGCTTATAAAGCAGATATCCCGCTAGGCATGATTAGAGAAGAAAATGACTTTCGCATCTCGGTTGCTGGCGCACAGGAGAAGACAGCACTGCTCAGAATAGGCAATGACTGGTGCATTCCGAAAGGAATAACGCCGACGACGCACATCATTAAATTACCGATTGGCGAAATCAGGCAGCCCAATGCGACGCTCGATCTCAGCCAAAGCGTTGATAATGAGTATTACTGTCTGCTGCTGGCGAAAGAACTTGGGTTGAATGTTCCGGACGCAGAAATCATTAAAGCGGGAAATGTGCGCGCGTTAGCGGTCGAACGTTTTGACAGGCGTTGGAATGCTGAGCGAACGGTTTTACTTCGCTTGCCACAGGAGGATATGTGTCAGACATTCGGTTTACCTTCATCGGTGAAATATGAATCAGATGGAGGCCCAGGCATCGCGCGGATCAT
>NZ_VDAY01000068.1:0-495 GCF_019584005.1 Citrobacter sp. EC_71 | reverse complement strand
TTACCACCGCTATCACCCCGGCGAAAGCGGTGGAGGTGATGGCGCAAATGAACGTGGTGGAAATGATGATGGCGCTGCAAAAAATGCGCGCCAGACGCACGCCGTCCAACCAGTGTCATGTCACCAACCTGAAAGACAACCCGGTACAGATTGCCGCCGATGCGGCTGAAGCGGGGATCCGTGGTTTTTCAGAACAGGAAACGACGGTCGGGATCGCCCGCTACGCGCCGTTTAACGCCCTGGCGCTGCTGGTCGGTTCCCAGTGCGGTCGCCCCGGCGTGCTGACGCAATGTTCCGTTGAGGAGGCGACTGAGCTGGAGCTGGGGATGCGCGGGTTAACCAGCTACGCCGAAACCGTGTCGGTATACGGTACAGAGTCTGTGTTTACCGACGGCGATGATACGCCGTGGTCCAAAGCGTTTCTCGCCTCGGCCTATGCGTCTCGCGGACTGAAAATGCGTTACACCTCTGGCACCGGTTCGGAAGCGCTGATGG
>NZ_VDAY01000067.1:0-501 GCF_019584005.1 Citrobacter sp. EC_71 | reverse complement strand
AAACATTGACTGCGGTATGCTGAGTCGTCTTTCCTACAGATGCGGTAAGCATCATACCATAGTCAATATATTACATACCGCAGTCAATTTCATTATAACTGGCTGATCCCGAGTCATCTTTAGCAACCCGACGTACGTGCAATCTGTGAGTTCTGTGATTTTCCGCTTCCTCGCCGCTTTCTCACTGTGTGAGATCGCTTACTGCGGCGAGCGGCAGTGATTAATATTGACTGCGGTATGTACTCTTTTGTAATCCCCTGCGTTCTTTCATTACCCAATGTGGTTCACTTTGCACTTTTTCGTGTGCTTTGCGATTTTATTGTTGCTTTGCAATAAATTCCAAGATTTAATAAAATAATGCAAAGTGATGATTAAAGGATGTTCAGTATGGGACTCATGGATACACTCAACCAGTGCATAAGTGCTGGTCATGAAATGACGAAAGCAATCGCCATTGCACAGTTTAATGATGACAGTCCGGAAGCCCGGAAAATAACCCGG
>NZ_VDAY01000066.1:0-528 GCF_019584005.1 Citrobacter sp. EC_71 | reverse complement strand
CATTTTCAGGAGAGACTGTGAATAAGAGCCAACCAATCGCCACCATTACGCTGGCGGCGGCGAAAAAAATGGCGCAGGCCGTCGAGGCTAAAGCGCTTGAGATCAACGTGCCGGTGGTCTTTTCCGTGGTGGATCGCGGCGGCAACACGCTGCTGATGCAACGCATGGACGACGCGTTCGTCACCAGCTGTGATATTTCTCTTAATAAAGCGTATACCGCCTGCTGTCTGCGGCAGGGGACCCATGAAATTACCGACGCGGTACAACCGGGTGCGTCACTATATGGTTTACAGCTAACGAATCAACAGCGGATCGTTATTTTTGGTGGCGGCTTACCTGTCATGTTAAACGATAAATTAATCGGTGCTGTCGGCGTAAGTGGCGGTACTGTCGAACAAGACATGTTATTAGCGCAAACCGCACTGAATTGTTTCTCTGAATTATAATTTAAATCTAAGAAGGTAAATTATGAGCTATCGTATGTTTGATTACCTGGTGCCAAATGTGAACTTTTTTGGCCCGAATGCT
>NZ_VDAY01000065.1:0-552 GCF_019584005.1 Citrobacter sp. EC_71 | reverse complement strand
CGGCGATAACCAGACCCGCGACACCACGCCGGGTTTTGCCATCAGCACCGACCCGGATGCGGTCAGCGTGATGGTGAGTATTGACGGCGGTACCCCGGTGGCGGCAACGAAGGACGCGGCCGGGCAGTGGCATATCACGTCCGGCGAGCTGACCGACGGTGACCACAGTATTGTGGCGACGGTGACGGATATTGCCGGTAACACGGCTGCGTCAGATCCGATGACCTTTACGGTGGACACCACGCTGTCCATCCCGACCCTCGATCTGATGGATGCCTCTGATACCGGCAGCAGCGCGACGGACAATATCACGAACGACACTACCCCAACCTTTACGCTGGGCAATATCGACGCCGATGTGACGGAGGTGCAGGTGCTGATTAACGGCACCGCCTATGACGCCGTGCAGACGGACGGGACGTGGAGCTTTACCGCGCCGGCGCTGGCTGACGGGGAGTACACCTTCACCGTGCAGGTCACCGACGACGCGGGCAACACCGCGACCTCGGCGGCGCTGGCGGTCACCGTGGACACCACCGTGGCGGCCCCGGT
>NZ_VDAY01000064.1:0-575 GCF_019584005.1 Citrobacter sp. EC_71 | reverse complement strand
CGTGGTATCACCATCAACACTTCTCACGTTGAATATGACACCCCGACTCGCCACTACGCACACGTAGACTGCCCGGGCCACGCCGACTATGTTAAAAACATGATCACCGGTGCTGCGCAGATGGACGGCGCGATCCTGGTTGTTGCTGCGACTGACGGCCCGATGCCGCAGACTCGTGAGCACATCCTGCTGGGTCGTCAGGTAGGCGTTCCGTACATCATCGTGTTCCTGAACAAATGCGACATGGTTGATGACGAAGAGCTGCTGGAACTGGTAGAAATGGAAGTTCGTGAACTTCTGTCTCAGTACGATTTCCCGGGCGACGACACGCCGATCGTTCGTGGTTCTGCTCTGAAAGCGCTGGAAGGCGAAGCAGAGTGGGAAGCGAAAATCATCGAACTGGCTGGCTTCCTGGATTCTTACATCCCGGAACCAGAGCGTGCGATTGACAAGCCGTTCCTGCTGCCTATCGAAGACGTATTCTCCATCTCCGGTCGTGGTACCGTTGTTACCGGTCGTGTAGAGCGCGGTATCATCAAAGTTGGTGAAGAAGTTGAAATCGTTGGTATCAAAGA
>NZ_VDAY01000063.1:0-671 GCF_019584005.1 Citrobacter sp. EC_71 | reverse complement strand
AATAGCCTAAATAGGCTGATTCGATGTGTTTGCGGGAAAAAAATCGGCCCAGATCCGCGAAATTTTAATCAGCGAGTCAGCTTGGGAAGAAATGACCTGCTTATTCGCACCTTCCCTAGCAGTAGACCGTACGCATCGGTCACTTCCCATCCTTTAGTAGGTATTTTTTCAATACGTTCGCCGCGCGCACCCGCGCGTAGCCATAGCAACGGCGCAATGCGAACAAAGGCCAAGTTGTGGCTAACCGACTTCTCAGCTTCGTAGGTCAGAGTGAAAAACTCGGCATTTTCCTCAAAACCGTCAGACATTGGGAACTCGTCTGTAAACCTATAATTGACCTTAATCGGTTGTTCATTCGGCGTTTTGCCTGTGATAGCAGCTTGTACACGTGGTTTGGTGATATAATCACAGATCCCCCACTTTTCCCAATCAGGATCTCCAGGCCTTAAGCCCTGTTCGCGCAATTTTTTCTGTTCGTCGGCAGCGACTTCGTTGTTAGTGACGGAGATGCACTGGCGACGACCACCACCTCCGCCGCGACCGTGGCGGCGTCCGCACCCTGTTCGTGGTGATGTTCCTGGTGACAGCCTGCGTGGCGATGCTCTTCACTTTTGCAGCAGCCTGCATGGTGCTCACTGTGGCGGCTTTCGTGGTGATGTCCTTCACCCTTG
>NZ_VDAY01000062.1:0-713 GCF_019584005.1 Citrobacter sp. EC_71 | reverse complement strand
AATAAATATCCTCCGGCATAGCCGGAGGTTTTTCTGATGCGCCTATAAGGCTCTGTTACCAGCCGCGCCCTAACAGGCGCATACGATCTGACATTTGCATCAGACTTCGTTACTTACGGCCCGTAAACGGGCTACCTGGATAAGGGATCGATAACTGCTCGCCCATTTTATCCTCTGCAAGCTGGTGCTTTATGTATTCCTGTATCTTTGCCGTGTTCTTACCCACAGTATCCACGTAATACCCACGACACCAGAACTCCCTGTTCCTGTATTTAAACTTCATATCACCAAACTGCTCATACAACATCAGACTGCTTTTCCCTTTCAGATACCCCATAAAGCCGGATACGCTCATTTTGGGCGGGATTTCCACAAGCATATGGATATGATCTGCACAGCATTCCGCTTCCAGAATCCGCACGTTTTTCCACTCACACAGCTTTCTTAAGATGCTGCCTATCGCCCTGCGTCTCTCCCCGTAGAATGCTTGTCTTCGGTATTTGGGCGCAAAGACTATGTGATATTTACAGTTCCATCGGGTGTGCGCTAAGCTCTTTTCGTCCCCCATTGGGACCCCCTTTTGATTTCTTGTTTGACTCTTGCAGTTGCCAGACCGCAAGGTGTTTTAACAAATCAAAAGGGGTTTTAATAACTGGCTCAAAGCTGAAAGCTTTCCGGAACCCCCAGCCTAGCTGGGGGTTTTCTGTGCACAA
>NZ_VDAY01000061.1:0-769 GCF_019584005.1 Citrobacter sp. EC_71 | reverse complement strand
GGTGATGCTGCCAACTTACTGATTTAGTGTATGATGGTGTTTTTGAGGTGCTCCAGTGGCTTCTGTTTCTATCAGCTGTCCCTCCTGTTCAGCTACTGACGGGGTGGTGCGTAACGGCAAAAGCACTGCCGGACATCAGCGCTATCTCTGCTCTCACTGCCGTAAAACATGGCAACTGCAGTTCACTTACACCGCTTCTCAACCCGGTACGCACCAGAAAATCATTGATATGGCCATGAATGGCGTTGGATGCCGGGCAACCGCCCGCATTATGGGCGTTGGCCTCAACACGATTTTCCGCCATTTAAAAAACTCAGGCCGCAGTCGGTAACCTCGCGCATACAGCCGGGCAGTGACGTCATCGTCTGCGCGGAAATGGACGAACAGTGGGGATACGTCGGGGCTAAATCGCGCCAGCGCTGGCTGTTTTACGCGTATGACAGGCTCCGGAAGACGGTTGTTGCGCACGTATTCGGTGAACGCACTATGGCGACGCTGGGGCGTCTTATGAGCCTGCTGTCACCCTTTGACGTGGTGATATGGATGACGGATGGCTGGCCGCTGTATGAATCCCGCCTGAAGGGAAAGCTGCACGTAATCAGCAAGCGATATACGCAGCGAATTGAGCGGCATAACCTGAATCTGAGGCAGCACCTGGCACGGCTGGGACGGAAGTCGCTGTCGTTCTCAAAATCGGTGGAGCTGCATGACAAAGTCATCGGGCATTATCTGAACATAAAACACTATCAATAAGTTGGAGTCATTACCC